>CATPAO010000251.1 GCA_955652025.1 Casimicrobiaceae bacterium | reverse complement strand
CCTTCAGCATCCGCGACGTCTGTTCCGGCGTTTCGTCGTAGCCGGTGTCCGACATCGGGTTGGGCAGACCGGCGTTCGGATAGCAGGAGACGAACGTGTCCGCCACGCGCGCGATCTCCTCGATGTACGGCCGCATCAGCGCCGCGCCCAGCGCGCAGTTCAGGCCGACCGCGAGCGGACGAACGTGGCGCACCGAATTCCAGAACGCTTCCGGCGTCTGGCCGGACAGCGTGCGCCCCGAGGCATCGGTGATCGTGCCGGAGACGATGACCGGCCAGCGACGCCCCATCCGCTCGAAGAAAGATTCGAGCGCGAAAAGTGCCGCCTTGGCGTTCAGCGTGTCGAAAACCGTCTCGACCAGAAAGAGATCCGCACCGCCTTCCGCAAGACCCTCGATCGACTCGCCGTATGCGGCCGCGAGTTGGTCGAACGTGACGTTGCGCTTGCCGGGATCGTTGACGTCCGGCGAAATCGACGCGGTGCGGTTGGTCGGTCCGAGCGATCCCGCGACAAAGCGCGGCCGTTCCGGCGTCTTCAACGTCCACCGATCCGCGCACTCGCGCGCGATCGCCGCCGCCGCGCGATTGATCTCCTGCGCGCGCGCCTCGAGACCGTAATCGGATTGCGCGATGCGCGTCGCGCTGAACGTGTTCGTTTCGGTGATGTCGGCGCCGGCCGCGAAATAGGCGTCGTGAATATCGCGCACGACGTCGGGCCGCGTCAGCACCAGAATGTCGTTGTTGCCTTTGAGATCCCCGCGGTGATCATGCAATCCGCACGCGGCAGGCCCGCGGAAATCGGCCTCGCTCAAGTGCCGATCCTGGATCATTGTGCCCCACGCGCCGTCGAGGATCAGAATGCGCTCATGCATGAGGCGCGCGAGCAAGGCGGTGCGATCGGGTTGCATGGCGTTATCGTCTGGGGTTGCAATGGGTGCGGCAAACCCGCAAATTCTAGCATCGGGGCCGCGTCGCGAAGGGTGGCGCATCAGGGAATATCGTTAGAGCCGGAAGCGCATAATGCGACCCTGCATTGGCAGCGAGGAACGATGCGATGAAACATCTGAAGCCCAAGGAAGCGCACGAATTCCTGCAAGGCAATCCGGAGGCGGTGCTGGTCGATTGCCGCAGCGAGATCGAATACCTGTTCGTCGGCCATCCGATCGGATCCCATCACGTTGCGTGGAACGACGGTCCCGACTGGGAGATCAATCCGCATTTCGTCGGGCAAGTCAAGAAAGTGGCGAGCATGAACCGTCCGGTCGTGCTGATCTGCCGCAGCGGGCAGCGATCGATCGCCGCGGGCATCGAGCTCGAGAATGCGGGCTTTTCCGATGTCTACAACGTGCTCGAAGGATTCGAAGGCGCGCTCGACGAGGACAAGCACCGCGGAGCGCTGGGCGGCTGGCGCAAGGAGAACCTGCCGTGGGAGCAGACCTAGGCCCTGATCTCGCATGACCGCGTTCGGTCCCCTGTGCGCGCGGTTCGAGCACGCGGACATGCCCCGCGCGTCGGACGCCGAGGTGCACTGGTATCGCGACCACTTGCCGCGCGATGCCGGCAGCGCGCTCGAGTTGATGTGCGGCTACGGCCGTCTGTTGCTTCCGCTCGTCGAGGGGGGCGCGAGCGTGCATGGCGTCGATGCCTCGGCGGCGATGCTCGCCGAGTGCGAGGCAGAGCTCGCGCGCGCGGCGCTGGTCGTGCCACTGTTCCGCCAAGACATTGCCGAATTGAATTTGCCGTTTCGGTACGGCGCTGCATTCATCGCCGGCGGCTCGTTCCAGCGATTGACCGACGTCGACCGTGCGCGCGCCGCGCTGGCGCGGATTCGTGCGCATCTCATCGAGCCGGGATTGCTGCTGCTGGACTTGTATGTTCCGGCCGAGCGCGTTCAGCGCATCGCCGCACCGCTCGTCGAGGTCCGCTCGCGGCCGCTCGCCGACGGATCGCGGATCGCGCTCCGCTCGGAAACGACGATGTATCCGGAAGCGCGCCTCGCGCGGACCGAAACGCGCTATGTGCACCGGCGCGGCAACGACTTGCTGACCGAGGAAAGCGAAACGCTTGCGCTCACGTGGTACGCGCCGGAAGACCTCGCGGCGCTGGTCGCCGAAGCGGGCTTTCGCGATGTCGCCATTGGAGCGTCGGCGCGCGAAGAGGGCGGCGACGGACAGGCGTACTCGATCAGCGCGCGGGCTTGAGACGACCTCAGCGAACGTAGCGAGCGTGGGGGTCCCTATCCCAACTCCAGTGCCATGTAGACGGTTCCGCCCAACGGGTTGTGATAGTACGCGGCGCATTCGCGGAAACCCAGCGACGCGTAGAGCGCGCGCGCCTCGGTCATCGTCGAGAGCGTATCGAGCTTGAGCTCGCGATAGCCGATCGCACGGGCATGCGCGAGAACCGCGTGGGCGAGCGCCCGTCCGAGGCCGGTGCCACGCGCCGCGGGAGATACGTACAACCGCTTCACTTCGCCGATCGGCGTCGATGCGCCGTCGTCCGGAAGCGGCCGCAACCCCACGCACCCGACCGGGACCGCGACGGGACCGGCAAGCAGCAATCGTCCGCGGGGCGGCGCATACGCGCCCGGCAGATACGCCAACTCGTCGGCGAAATTCTGGAAGCAGAGATCGACGTCGAGCGACGCGGCATACGCCTCGAACAACGCGCGTGCGGCGGCGATGTCGGCGGCGGTGACCGCCGGCCGGATCAGCTCGACGCCGGACATGCGCCGACCCGGAGGTCGCTGCCGGAATACTGGAGCTGCAAGTCCTTCATGCGCGCGACGACCGGCTGCTGCGGATCGCGCACCACCAGCATTGTCTGCGTGAGGAGTTGCTGCCGGGGCTCGACGCGCGCGGTGCGCACACCCTGCCGCGCCAATGCCTCGGCGCGCGTGGTGGCGGCCTGCTCGGTGCGGAACACGCCCAACGAGACCGCATATTGCCCTCGCCCCGCGTCGACCGCGGACATGTCGGTGATGCCCTGCGCGCGCAATTCCGCGATCCGCTTGTCGGCGGCGCTGCGGCTCGGAAACGGTCCCACGTTGACCCAGAACGCGATGTCGTAATCGACGCGTCGCTGCGACAGCAGGCGGCCCAGCTGCAGCGGCTCGAGATCGGCGACCGCCTTCGCACGCTCGGCCTCCGAGAACGGTCCCCATTCGACGCAGACGTCGGAAAGCGACGCCAGCTTCGCCGGGCCGAGCGCCGCGACCTGCGGCGACGTCAATACTTTGATCTTGTCCGCCTGGACTTGCTGCGCAAGGCGCGCGGTCTCGCCGCGGCCGGCGCCATCGAGTCGGGCGTACGCGAACAGCGTCAGATTGGCGAGTAGAAGGACGACGACGACGGCGCGCATTACGGCTCCACTCCCGAAGCGAGCACGAGCACGCCTTCGAGCACGAGATTATCCACGACCTCCACCGGACCCGCCAAATGCGGCGCGATCTCGCGCGCGAACCCGCCGGAGAGAAAGCACTTCACGTCGACGTCCTCGCGGAGCTTCGCCCGCATCTGCTCGATCGCGCCGCTGACGGCTTGCACGGCGCCCGAATACACGGCGTCCGGCGTGCTGGCCGGAAAATCCGCGAACGTGCCGGGCGCGACCTTCAGCGCGGCGGTGTTGTCGGACAGCGCCCGCAGCATCAGCCGCAATCCCGGCAGAATGATTCCGCCGCGGAAAACGCCTTCGGCGTCGAGAGCGTCGATCGTCACCGCGGTGCCCGCGTTGACGACGACGCAGGAGGAAGGGAACATTCCGCTCGCGATCGTACGTCGACGCGCAGCGACGAGCGACGCCCATCGATCGGCGCCCAGTTGCGCAGGAACCGTGTAGTTGTTGACGACGCCGGCGGCTTCGGCACTCGCGGTCAGCCATTCGACCGGCAATCGCCAGCGCGCGAGTTGGCCCTCGACCCGGACCCGCGCCGGTTCCCCCGCGACGTTGACCCCGATGACGCGTGACGGCCGGTGCAGGCTTTGCCAATCGCGGACGGCGAGCGTGGCGAGTTCGGGGTTGGGGACGACGCCTTGCGCCATCCAGCCGCGGGGACCGAAAAGGCCCCATTTGAGGCGGCTGTTGCCGGAGTCGAGGACGAGGATCATGGCAACCTGATGCTCGTGCGGATATGGCGACGTCCGGGGGCCGACCCCGCGTTAGGCTCGTCGCAGCGAGATTTCGCCGGCCAGGAAGCGCACGCGCCGCGGGCCGTCGGCCAGCACCAGCGCGCCGGTGCCATCCACCCCCGCAACAGTCCCCTTGACGCTGACGCCGTCGGGCAGTAGCAGCTTGACCGCCTTGCCCTGATACGCATGGCGGCGCTGCCATTCGGCGGCGAACGGCGCGAAGCCGTGCTCGCCGTAGGTGGCGAGCGTTGCCGCAAGCTCGGCGGCAAGCCGCGCCAGGAGGCGGTTGCGATCGATCGGCGGCGCACCGCGGCCGGCCACGGCGGTCAGGTCGCTGACCGGCTGCGCGATATCGCGCTTCACCGAGAGTGGCAATCGCACGTTGAGGCCCAAGCCGACAACCACCGTCGACGGCCCGAGCGCGTCGCCGTTCAATTCGACCAGGATGCCGCCGACCTTCAAATGGCGGTGAATGAGATCGTTCGGCCACTTGAGCTCGACGCCGGACAGCCCTTCCGCCTCGAGCGCGCGAACCACCGCGACGCCGACGGCCAGCGACAGGCCGGCCATGAAGCCCGCGCCCTGCTCGAACCGCCAGCCGAGCGAAAACGTCAAGCTGCCACCTGCGACCGCCGACCACGAGCGGCCGCGCCGGCCGCGGCCCGCCGATTGCCACTCGGCGGCAAGGAGCGCGCCATGGATGTCGCGCCGCGCCGCGCGGCGCAACAGCTCGGTCGACGTGGAATCGAGTTGGTCGACGATTTCGACCACAATCGGGGGACGGCGGGGAATGCCGGGCGGCACGCCGGCCGGCAGTCCGAGGTCGTCGTCGTTGGCCGCAAGCATCACCGGCCGCGCGTCGGCATCGGCCACCTCGACATCCAGATCGGCCAACGCGGTGCGGACGGCGCCGAGGTCAAGAAAATCGGGGGTGGCCAGCAGACGATAACCGCGTCCGCGGACACGCTCAAGCGACAGCCCGGAGGTCTCGGCCTGCTTCAAAAGCTGCGAAACGCGGGCGCGCGTCAACCCAACCGTCGCGGCGAGGTCTTCGCCCGAGTGAAAAGCGCCGTCGGAAAGCTGGCGCAGAAGCGAGAATCCAAGCGGAGTAAGCACAAACCCACTTCATGTTCGAACAGCATCGAATCGTAACACGACCGGAGGTGATTGTGCACCTGCGCGAGTCCCCGGTTTGGTGCAAATGCGGGTCGTGAGGCGCCTTTTCAACCCGCATACCGCTTCGACCCGCGGTCGCCCGTCGGCCGTGCTTTGTGCGGCCTCCCGGAGACGGGGCTTAGGGGGTCTGCAGCACGCCGCGCCGGATCTGGTCCAGTTCGATGGACTCGAACAACGCGCGAAAGTTGCCCTCGCCGAAACCCTGCGCGCCTTTTCGCTGGATGATTTCGAAAAAAATCGGGCCGATGAGCGTGCGCGTGAAAATCTGCAGCAGCAACTCGTCCTTGGCGGGCGCGCCGTCGATCAGGATGCGATTCCGCGCGAGCCGGGCCGCGTCCTCCTTGTGTCCGGGCATGCGCGTCGGCAACGCCTCGTAGTAAGTGTCGGGCGTGTCCTGGAACGCGACGTTTCGCGTGCGCAGTGTTTCGACGGTGGCGTGGATGTCGTCGGTGCCGAGCGCGACGTGCTGGATGCCTTCGCCGCGATAATCGATCAGGTATTCCTGGATCTGGCTCTTGTCGTCCGAGCTCTCGTTGATCGGAATGCGAATCTTGCCGCAGGGGCTCGTCATCGCCTTGGATTTCAATCCTGTCAGCTTGCCCTCGATGTCGAAATAACGGACTTCGCGGAAGTTGAACAGCCGCTCGTAGAAACTCGCCCATTCGTCCATCCGGCCGCGGTGGACGTTGTGCGTCAGGTGATCGATGTAGGTAAGTCCGGCGCCCGCCGGACGCTGCGGAACGCCGGGCAGCGGCACGAAATCGATGTCGTAGATCGAAACGTTCGAGCCCGCGTTCGCCGCGGAGCCCGGGTAGCGGTCGACCAGGTAGACGAGCGAATCGCCGATGCCCTTGATCGCGGGGATGTTGAGCTCCATCGGACCGGGGTGATTCTCGACGCCCCAGGCGCCGTTCTCGACGCACTTGCGGTATGCCAGCGCCGCGTCCTTCACGCGAAACGCGATCGCGCAGATGGATGGGCCGTGCACCCGCGCGAACGATTGCGCGAACGACGACGGCTCGGCGTTGACGACGAAGTTGATGTCTCCTTGCCGGTACAACAGCACATTCTTTGACCGGTGCTTCGCGATCGCGGTGAAGCCCATCTGCTCGAACAGACGGCCGAGCGCCGCCGGATCGGGCGCGGCGTACTCGATGAATTCGAACCCGTCGGTGCCGAGCGGGTTGTCCCAAAGATCGTTTCGCGTTGCGCTCACCATCATCGTCGTCCTGTGCCGTCGGCCGCTGTCAAACCGTGATTATCGCGCCGATTAGGACCCCGACGCTTGCGGCTGTCGTGAGGAGGCGATGCGTCTCGCACCGCCGCGGCCTGCAAAGCCAATTCGCCCCTTGGAACGGCCCGGCGGTGCTCATTGCGGTCGGCCGCCGGCGAGAATCGCGCGCTCCTGATCGGCGCCGAGCACGTGCTGCCACACCCCCGCATTGTCGCGGGCGGCAAGCCAGGCGCCGGTGTCGACGATCGTTTTCGCGAGTGCGCGCGTCCGAAGCCCCGCGCGTTCCGCCTTCGCGCAATCGACCGCGAGAAAACCGGCGCTGTCGGGCTCGCTCCGCGGCAACCACAGCGGGAGTCCGATCCACGGCGCGACTTTGCGCTCGACGAGCAGCGCCTCGTCGACCCAGGCGGGTGTCGGCGGGGCGGTGGCCGCGGCGATCAACGCATCGATCAAGTCGGGGACAAACGCCTCCCACGGTGATCTCTGGGAATTCGTCCGCAACAGCGCGTTCGACGCGAACAGCTTTTTCAACAATTCCGGCGGTGTTCCCCGTGGACATTTCAGCGAGAACCAGTTCGGCGCAACCATCGGGGGCCCGGTTATCAAGAACCGGACGTTCTTCTTCGGCGATTT
>CATPAO010000250.1 GCA_955652025.1 Casimicrobiaceae bacterium | reverse complement strand
TCACCACGCCTTCGTCGTCGATCTCGACCGGCTCCACGATTCGCAGGTCCGGATGCTGGAACGCGGCGACATAGCGGCAACCGTCGCATGCCCCGCACGCCGATCCGTCGGCGCGCACCGCCTCGCACAGGAGCGCTCGCGCGAATTCGAGCGCCAGCACCCGTTTGCCGATGCCTTCGCGCCCGGTCAGGAGCAACGCATGCGGCCAGGTTGCGCGCCCGGCCAGCGCGGTACGCGCGGCGTCGCGTTGCCACGGCAAGAGACCGGTCCACGCGCGCTGCACCGGCTCGGCGCTGATGTCGTCTTCGCTCATAGCGTGGCAACGATTCGCGCCAGTTCGGCGCGGATTTCGTCGAGTGAACGCGTCGCGTCGACGACGCGAAAGCGGCCCGGCTCCGCGGCGGCGCGCGCAGCATAGACGGCGCGCACGCGCTCGAAAAAGCCCTGCTCCTCGCGTTCGAATTTGTCGAGCGCGCGGCCTTCGCGCTGCACCTTCACGAGCCGCTTCCGCGACACGTCCGGCGGCACGTCGAACAACAAGGTGAGGTCGGGATTGCAATCGCCGTGCACGCGCCGCGCGAGCTCCTGCAGAAAATCCGTCGGAACGCCATGCCCGCCGCCCTGATACGCGAAGGTCGCGTCGGTGAATCGGTCGCACAACACCCAGTCGCCCCGCAGGAGCGCGGGCGCGATCACGGAGACGACATGCTCACGCCGCGCTGCGAACATCAGAAGCGCCTCGGTGTCGTGCGCCATCGGCTGCGATAGCAACAAATCGCGCAGCGCTTCGCCGAGCGGAGTTCCGCCCGGCTCGCGCGTTCGCACGACGCGATGCCCGCGCGCCGTCAGCGCATCGGCGAGCCACGCCGCGTGCGTGCTTTTGCCCGCGCCATCGACGCCCTCGAGAGAAATGAAACGGCCACGGAAAGCTTGGTCGGGCACGTGAAGGGTGGAAGGAGTCCGGAGAGGCGTCGGCGCTCGCGTCAGCGCCCGCCTTTTTGATATTTTGACACGGCGCGGTTGTGGTCGGCGATATTGGCCGAGAATTCCGACGTGCCATCGCCGCGCGACACGAAATAGAGATACGGCGTCGGCGGCGGGTTCAGCACCGCGTCGAGCGACGCCTGCGACGGCAGCGCGATCGGCGTCGGCGGCAGACCGTCGCGCGTGTACGTGTTGTACGGCGTGTCGGCTTCGAGGTCGCGCTTGCGCAAATTGCCGTCGAAGCTCGCGCCAAGACCGTAGATCACTGTGGGATCGGTCTGCAGGCGCATCCCGCGCTTCAGCCGATTGACGAATACCGATGCGATCGTCGGGCGGTCCGACGCGCGACCGGTCTCCTTTTCAACGATCGAGGCGAGGATCAACGCCTCGTACGGCGTCGCGAACGGCAGGTCGGCCGCGCGCTTTTGCCACCCGGCGTCGAGACGCTCCGCCAGCGCACGCCTCGCGCGCTTCAGCAACGCGGCATCCGTGCTGCCGGTCGCAAAAAAATACGTGTCGGGAAAGAACAATCCTTCGGCACTCGTCTCGCTGATGCCGAGCTTCGCGAGCAATTCGGCGTCGGTCAGCACCGTGACCGAATGCACGACTTCGGGGGTGCCGGCGAGCGCGTCCTTCAACTCCGCGAACGTCGTTCCTTCGATGATGGTGAGCGAGCTTTGCGTGACGTCGCCTTGCGTCAAATGTGCAAGCAGCTGCGGCAGCGTGGTGCCCGCTTCCACTTCGTAGCTGCCGGCCTTGATCGTACGGTCGACGCCTTCGACTCGGCCGAGCGCGATCATGGCGATCGGATATTCAAGCACGCCGGCGTCTTTCAATTGGCGCGCGACCGCGGACAGCGTCGCGCCCGGCCGCACCTCGAATCCGTACGGAGTCGCCGGCAGCGGCAACGGTTGGCGCAGCCAATGCCAAGCGAAAGCGCCCGCCGCGACGAGCGTCAACACGGCAGCGATGAAAACGAAGCGAAGGAATCGCATGGGCGGATCGATAGCAACGCGAACGCGGCGCGCAAAGCCCCGCCGGCAATTGACGTCCGATTATAATGGGTCGATGGAACGCATCTTTGTTCGCCGCGCAGATCGCGCACGCGGATTCACGTTGATTGAGATCATGGTTGTCATCGTGATCCTCGGCGTGTTGGCCGCATTGGTCGTTCCGCGCGTGCTCGATCGGCCCGACGAAGCGCGCGTCGTCGCCGCGAAGAGCGACATCGCATCGATCGTCCAGGCGCTCAAGCTCTACCGTCTCGACAACCAGCGCTATCCGACGACCGACCAGGGATTGAACGCGCTCGTCGCGAAGCCGTCCGAGCCGCCGGCGCCGCCCAATTGGAAACCCGGCGGCTACCTGGAGCGGTTGCCCAAGGACCCGTGGGGTCACCCTTACCAGTATCTGAATCCCGGCCTCAAGGGCGAAATCGACGTGTTCAGCTTCGGCGCAGATGGTCAGCCGGGCGGCAGCGGCATCGACGCCGACATCGGATCCTGGGACTTGTAATGTCGTTCCAACGACCCGCGCACGGATTCACGCTGGTCGAAATTCTGGTGGTGTTGTTGATTCTTGCGCTGGCCGGCGGACTCGCCGTCGCGCTCCTCGATCGCGATGAACGCGGCACCGCCGCACGTGAGGCAAAGCGTTTCGCAGGCGCGCTCGAATATGCGGCGACGCGCGCGCAGTCGCGAAACGAAACGCTGGGTGTGTCGGCCGACCGCACCGTCCGGTTTTGGCGCCG
The DNA here is from genome assembly GCA_955652025.1 of Casimicrobiaceae bacterium. Classification (GTDB taxonomy): domain Bacteria; phylum Pseudomonadota; class Gammaproteobacteria; order Burkholderiales; family Casimicrobiaceae; genus VBCG01. The sequence continues at coordinate 1,341 of CATPAO010000250.1, read as the reverse complement.
CGATTCCGGGGGCGATCGTTGGCTGCCGATCGACGGCGATGACGCGCTCGCCGCGCACACGCTGCCGGATCCCCTGACGGCGGCGCCCGTCGCTTACGCCGGGCAGCGCGTGGCCACCAACGCGATCATCCCGCTGCGTTCGACCGGCCGCAACGAGCCGTTTGCATTCGCGCTCGCCTCGCCCAACTGGCGCGTCGTCCTAGCCTCGGATCCGCTGTCTCGCGTGACCATTGCCGGACCGGTGCCGACGCCGCCGTGAGTCAGCGCGCCAACCGCGGTTTCACGCTAATAGAAATCCTAGTCGCGCTGGCGATCGTCGCCGTCGCGCTGTCCGCGGGCATGCGGGCGCTCGCGCAATCCGCCGACGGCGCGGGTACGCTCAAGGCGCGCACGCTCGCCTTGTGGGTGGCGCAGAACCGGTTGGCGAACGCGCAGCTGGCGAGCGCATGGCCCGCGGCCGGCGCGAACGAGGGCGACGTGACGCAAGCCGGAATGCGTTTCGCGTGGCGCGAGACCGTCAGCGGGACACCCAATCCGGCCTTTCGCAAGATCGAGATCGCGGTTGCGCAACCGGAGGCGCCCGACTACGTCCTCGCGCGGCTGGTCGGCTATATCGGCAATCCGCGGCCATGAGCACGACGGTGCGACGCACAACGCAACTGCGCTGCGAGTTGCGTGGCTTCACGCTGATCGAGGTCCTGGTCGCGATCGTCATCCTCGGCATCGTCGCGCTGCTGGCGTATCGCGCGACGGCGGCCATGACGGACGGCGAGGCGCGTCTCGTCGCCGAAAGCGATCGCTGGCGCACGCTCGACCGTCTGTTTGCGCGTCTCGAATCCGACATGCGGCAGGCGGTGCCGCGCGCGGTGCGGCATGGCGGCGCGACCGAGCCCGCATGGCTCGCGCTTCCCGCCGACTCGTCCGGCAACAGCGAACTGCTCTTCACGCGCGCCGGGCCCGAGTTCGCCGCGGAACCCGGCGCGGCCGGGCAACGCATCGGCTATCGGCTGCGCGACGGTGCGATCGAAACGCTCTATTGGCCGCAGCTCGACAACGTGGCGAACGCCGAGCCTGTCGCCTATGCGCTCGCGCACAACGTGGCGCGCTTTCGCGTCTGGGAGCTCACCACGAGCAATGCGTGGTCGTCGCAGTGGCCAATGCTGGGTGAGCTGGCGGTGCCGCGCGCCGTGCGCGTCGAAGTCGGTTTTGCCGACGGCACGGCGCGCGGCACCGCCAGCTCACCCAGCATTGGCCACTGTAACGACCACGCATTGCTCGTGGTGAGCTCCCAGACGCGAAACCGCGCCACGTTGTGCGCGAGCGCATAGGCGACAGGCTCGG
>CATPAO010000249.1 GCA_955652025.1 Casimicrobiaceae bacterium | reverse complement strand
CCCCAGGGTGCCGCCGGACGCAAAATGGGGAGGCTCGAAACCCAGCATCTGCCCCTGCGCCGCCATCGCCGCCTCGACGTCGGCGAGCGGCGTGCCGCTGCGCGCCGTGATGACGAGCTCGGTGGGCTCGTAGGCGACGATGCCGGCAAGCGATGTCGTGTCGACAATGTCGCCCTGCACGGTCTCGCCATAGAACGTCTTCGTTCCGCCGCCGCGGATCGCCAACGGTCGGCGCGCACCGGCGGCGGCCCGCACGGTGTCCTGCAGTGCGGCGAGTGCCGGGTCCGCCATCGGGCCTACAAACGGCCGGCAGCGGCAAGCTTGTCGCGATAGACGACGCGCGGCTCGTCGGCCTGGATGACGGTCGTTTCAGCAAGTCCCGCCGCTTCCCATTCGCGCACGACCGGATGCGCGAGCAGCGCGGACAGGTACACCTTGGCCTCGCCCTGCGGCGCCACGCCGTACGTCTGAAAGCGGAAAGCGACCGGCGCATAAAAACAGTCGGCAATCGAAAATCGGCCGCAAAGATACGGTCCCCCCGATCCGAATCTCCGGCGCGACTCGTTCCACAGCTCCTCGATGCGCGCGATGTTGCCTCTGACCGCCTCCGACCACGGACGCACGTCGACGCGCTCGCGAATGCACATCGTCATGTCGTTGCGCAACGCGCCGAAGCCGGAATGCATTTCGGCGCTGATCGACCGCGCGAAGGCGCGTGCGACGGGGTCGGCGGGCCACATGCCCGGATGTCGTTCGGCCAGATACTCGGCAATGGCGAGCGTATCCCAGACGACCGCGTCGCCGTCGTACAGACACGGCACCATGCCGGACGGGGAGAACGTTCGATGCGCGGGGCTCGGCGCGGTTCCGGTGAGCTGCACCGGCACTTCGCGGAACGGCGCACCCGACAATTTCGTGACGAGCCAACCGCGGAGCGACCACGACGAGTAATTCTTGTTGCCGACGTAGAGCGTGTACATGTCAGAGGGGAACCGTCTTGCCGGGATTCAGAATATTGCGCGGGTCGAGCGCACGCTTGATGGTCTTCATCAATTCGACGGCGTCGCCGTGCTCGGCCACGAGCGCGTCGAGCTTGTGCACGCCGATGCCGTGCTCGCCGGTGCACGTGCCGCCCATCGCGATCGCGCGCAGGCTGACTTTCTTCGCCAATGCTTCCGCTTTCTCGCGCTCGTTCGGCCAGAACAGCAGCACCAAATGGAAGTTGCCGTCGCCGACGTGGCCGACGATCGGCGCGGTCAACCCGGAAGCCTCGACGTCGGCGCGCGTTTCCAGCACGCATTCGGTCAGTCGGGAAATCGGCACGCAGGCGTCGGTCGCAAACGCCTGCTTGCCGGGCGTGAGCGCCAACGCGGCGTAATACGCGTTGTGCCGAGCCTTCCACAGTCGCGACCGGTCCTCGGGCCGGGTCGCCCACTCGAACGCGCTGCCGCCATGGTCGGCCGCGATCGATTGCATCATCTCCGCCTGCTCGCGCACAGCGGCATCGGTGCCGTGGAACTCGAAGAACAGTGTCGGCTTCACCTCGAAGCCTTCGAGCTTGGAGTAGCGGATGCACGCATCCATCTGCACGTCGTCCAGGAGCTCGATCCGCGCGACCGGTATGCCGACTTGCATCGCCACGATCACTGTGTCGACAGCATTCTTGAGGTCGGGAAATTGGCAGACGGCGGCGGAAATCGCCTCGGGTATGCCGTACAGACGAAGCTGCACCTCGGTGATGATGCCGAGCGTGCCTTCCGAGCCGATGTAGAGCCGCGTCAAGTCGTAGCCGGCGCTCGATTTTCGCGCGCGGCCGCCGGTGCGCACAATGTTGCCCTCGGCGGTGACGACAGTGAGCCCCAGCACGTTTTCGCGCATCGTCCCGTAGCGAACGGCGTTCGTCCCCGAGGCGCGCGTCGACGTCATGCCGCCGATCGTCGCATTGGCGCCGGGGTCGATCGGGAAGAAGAGCCCGGTGCCCTTGAGCTCGACATTCAATTGCTCGCGCGTCACGCCCGCCTGGACGCGACAATCGAGGTCGTCGCCGTTGACCTGGAGCACGCGATTCATCAGGGAGAAGTCGACGCACACGCCGCCGTAGAGCGCCGCCACGTGACCCTCGAGCGACGTGCCCACGCCGAATGCGATGACGGGTATCCGAGCGGCATTGCACTGGCGAACGATCGCCGCGACCTCCTCGTTCGACTGCGGAAACACGACGACGTCCGGAACGCCGGAATCGGCGAGACCTTCGCCATGTCCATGCTGCTCGCGCACCGCGCGACCCACGACCGCACGTTCGCCGTAGTCGCGCGCCAGCGTTTGCACGAGGCCGTTCAGGACCTCGGGTGCCGGTCGCGCGAAGAGTTCGGCCATGTCGTTCATCGGTTGTCCTTCAGAAGCGCGGCAAATCCGGGTGGCGCAATTGGCCGGCGTGGACGTGCACGCGGCCGAACTCCGCGCAACGGGCGAGCGTGGGAACGCCCTTCCCCGGATTGAGCAGTCCGTCCGGATCGAACGCGGCCTTGATGCCGAGAAAGCGCGTCAGCTCGGCCGGGGCGAATTGCGAGCACATTCCTGAGAGCTTCTCGATGCCGACCCCGTGCTCACCGGTGATCGTGCCGCCGACCTCGATGCACAGGTCCAGTATGCGATCGCCGAATTCGATCGTGCGTTCCTTGTCGCCCGCCTTGTTGGCATCGAACAGGATCAGCGGATGCAGGTTGCCGTCGCCGGCGTGGAATACGTTCGCGCACGCCAGGCCGAATTCGACCGACCACGCTGCTATCTGCTTCAACACCCGCGCGAGCGCGGCACGCGGGATCGTGCCGTCGATGCAGTAGTAATCGGGGGAAATGCGCCCCACCGCAGGAAACGCAGCCTTGCGCCCCGACCAGTAAAGGAGGCGCTCGCGCTCGTCTCTCGAGACGCGTATCTCCGTCGCCCCCGCCCCCGCGAGCACCTGTTTGATCTCGGCCATCTCCGCAGCGACTTCCTCCGGCGTGCCGTCGGTCTCCACCAGCAGCACCGCCGCGGCTTCCTCGGGATAGCCGGCATGCACGAACGCCTCGACGGCGCGCGTCGCCGCCTGATCCATCATTTCGAGCCCCGCCGGCACCATCCCCGCGGCGATGATCGCGGCCACCGCTGCGCCCGCGTGCTCGACGTCGGAGAACGCTGCCAGCGCCACTTGCGCGAACTGCGGTTTGGGCAACAGCTTGACCGTGATTTCGGTCGTCACCGCGAGGAGTCCTTCGCTGCCCGTCACGAGTGCGAGCAGATCGTAGCCCGCCGTATCGAGCGCGTCGCCGCCGAATTCGACGATGTCGCCGTTGATCAGCACGCCGCGCACGCGCCGGATGTTGTGGACGGTCAGGCCGTATTTGAGGCAGTGGACGCCGCCGGCGTTTTCGGCCACGTTGCCGCCGATCGAGCATGCGATCTGCGACGACGGATCGGGCGCGTAGTAGAGTCCGTACGGGGCGGCGGCTTCCGAAATGGCGAGATTGCGCACGCCCGGTTGCACGACGGCCGTTCGCGTCTCCGGATCGACTGCGATGATCCGGTTGAACTTGGCGAGCGACAAGACGACGCCGCCCGCGCTCGGCAAAGCGCCGCCGGAAAGGCTCGTTCCCGCGCCGCGCGCAACGACCGCGACGCCGGCGTCGTGGCAGCGGCGCAGAATCGCAACTACTTGCGTTTCGTTCTCGGGCAACAGCACGGCCGCCGGCTGCTCTTTGTACAGCATCAAGCCATCGCACTCGTACGGCTTTGTGTCCTCGGACGCGGTGAGCAGCGCCGACGGCGGGAGGATCGCCGCGAAGGCGGCATGAACGGAGGGATCGAGCATGGTGGTGCCCAACGGTCTCGGACGGCAATCGTCGCGAACCGTGATTCGTCCATTATTTCACAAAAGAGGGTCGACCCGCCGGGGGGACGAATCGTGCGGCGAAACGCGCCCTTGTCCAACGAATTCGACTGCTAGAATCGCACCGAATCAGGCGATTGGGGGAACTTGCGAGGAGAATTACATGAAGTTTCGTATCATCGCCGCCTATGCATGTGCCCTGCTGACGACGCCGATGTCCACCCCCGCGAACGCCCTCTCGAGCGACGACGAAAAGACCGTTGCCGCACTGGACACACAATATCAAGCCGCCGTCGAAAAGAACGACGCGGTGACGATGGACCGCATCCTGGCCGATGACTTCGTCCTCGTCACCGGGACCGGCAGGACGTTCACCAAGGCCGATTTGCTCAAGGATGCACGGGACAAGACCGCGGTCTACGAGCGCCAGGACGACAGCAACCAAACCGTTCGCGTCTGGGGCGATACGGCCATCGTGACGGCCCTCTTGTGGGCGAAGGGCGCCGAAGGCGGCAAATCGTTCGAATACAGGCTGTGGTTCAGCGACACCTACGCGCGCACGCCAACAGGCTGGCGCTACGTGTTCGGACAAGCGTCCCTACCGTTGCCCAAAACGCCGTGACGGTCACCGCCCCCTACGGCCGGCGATAGTCGACGCCGTATTGAGCGTAGACGCGCGCGAGCGTCCCGTCGTCGATCAGCTTGTCGAGCGCCGCGTTGACGGCATCCTGCAACGCGTCGTCGCTGCGGCGCAGTCCGATCGCCAGATTCCAGCGGAGATCGGGCTCGGCGTCGTAGGCGTGGACGTAACGCAGGCCGGCACCGGGATGACGGTCAATGTAGTAGGCGATGCTCGCGGGTGACACGGCTGCAGCGTCGAGTTCTCCCTTTGCGAGGTCGTCGACCATCTCGCTCTCGAACACATAGGGCACGGTACGCACACCACGCTGGCCAAGCACTTTGCTCGCGACCGAGTTGACCAGCACACCGACCCGCAGGCCAGGCGCGATGTCCTGAAATCCGCGCGCGGCCGCGACGCCGGATCGAAACGCCAGCGCGACGCCGCTCTTCTGGTACGGATGCGAAAGTCGGAGCGGCGAGCGCTGCACATCGTCGTCGGCGATCGTGTCGAGCAGCATGTCGCAATCGACCAAGCCCGCGCGACTCCGCGGGATGATCCACTCGACCTGAAGCGGAAATCCAAGCGCATTGGCGAGCGCGCGCCCAATCTCGATCTGGAAGCCGGGCGCGTCGGGACGATTGCTCGAATGCGGAAGCGCATCCGGATTGGCGCACATCGAGATGACGCCGCGCGCCTTGACTTCCGCCAGCGTGCGCGCAACGCACACGGTCGAGGCGACCAATAGAGACGCGGCGAGCGCCACGGCGCGCCGCAACGCGATCCGCCGACACGGCCTCATTTCGCCGCGTCGTCGGGCTTGAGCCCGCGAATGTAGCTCACGATCGCGCGGAGCTCCTCGCTGCTGAACGCGCTGCCGAACGCCGGCATCGCGCCCGGCTTGCCGACGCCGATGCGATGGACGATTTCGCCGTCGGTCAGCGTCGTGCCCATCAGCTTCGGACCGCGTCCGGCGGCGCGGCCGGCGTCGCTGTGACACCACCCGCAGGTGTTGGCGAACAGTTTTTCGACGTCGAACCCGGGTCGGGGCCCCCGCGGCGCAACGTCGCCCGCACTGCTCGTGGGAGAGACGTCCGTTTTCTTGCCCGATGACATCGGCCCGTCCATCTCGGCCGCATCGGCCGACGAAGCGCAGAGCACCGCGGCAATCCAGAGGGGCCTAAGTAAACGAACGTACATTCAGAGGCTAAAAAGAGAGCAAGCGGGGACCGCCGTCCCCGCCAGCGCGTTGCGAGGTCGCGAGTCCGCTACAAGCCGAAGACCACCAGCGCGCCTTGATCGGTCGGCATGCTGGCGAACGGCTCGCCGTAGAGCACCTTGTAGTCGTCGCCCGCCAAGCCGCCCCAGCCCGTCGCCACAGCGACGTACTGCTTTCCCTTGGCCATGTAGCTGATGATGCCGCCATTGTGGCCCTGGCCGTCGTTATGCGACCACAGCTCCTTGCCCGTTCGCGCGTCGAGCGCGCGCAGCCAGCCGCGCGCGTCGGGTACGAACACAATATTGCCCTTCGTCGACAGCAGGCTCGCGAGCGGCGGCTCCGCGAACTCGACTTGCCACTTGACCTCGCCGCTGATCGGATCGCGCCCGCTGACATGGCCGCGCGCCTTTCCGCCGTCCGGCGTCGTCTTGTTCACGGTGAAGTTGGAACCGATGTTGAGCTGCGCCATCGGCTCGAGGATCGGCGTCGTCTTGACGACCTCGAGGTCCATGCACCACTCGTTGCCGACCTTGTAATAGAGGCCGGTGCCCGGATTGTAGGATCCGGCATTCCAACTATAGCCACCGGCGATGTACGGGCAGAGCGCTTGATGCTTGCCTTCCGCCATGTCGCGCCGGCCGATGAGCTCGCCGGTCTTCGGGTCGATGGTCTTGACGAAGTTGATGTTCTTCACCCCCTGCCACACGTTCTGCACTTTCAGGGCGCGGTCGTAGACGAACACGAAGCCGCCCTTGTTCGGATGCACGATGTAGTCCTTGCCGCCGCGCTCGAGCATCACGAATTCACCGACTGCGCTGTCGAAGTCCCACGCGTCGTGCGGCAACTCCTGGTGGTATGACTTGAGCTTGCCGGTATCGGGATCGAGCGCGATGACCGACGTCGTGTAGAGGTTGTCGCCCGGCCGCGCACCCTTGGTCTTCCAATCGGCGCCACCCCAGTCGTACAGTGGCGCGGGATTCGCCGTACCCCAATAAACGGTGTTCGACTTCGGATCGTAGCCGCCGGCCATCCAGCCGCCGCCGCCGCCGGTCTTCCACGAATCGCCGCCCCACGTCTTGCGCGCCGCGTCGTTCTCGTCGTTGCCGCCGACGGTGAAGAAAGTCCACGCGAGCTGTCCGGTCTTGGCATCGACGCCGAAGATCGGGCCGCGATACGGCCACTCTCCACCCTGCGAGCCGATGATGATCTTGCCATTCGCGAGCAGCGGCGCGCCGGTGAAGCCGACCGTCAGCTTTTCCGAATCGACGAGCTTGGTCTCCCATTTCATCTTGCCGGTCTGCATGTCGATCGCGACCAGCTTGCCGTCGAGCGTGCCCATGTAAATATTGCCGAAGCCGAGCGCGATGCCGCGGTTGTACGGCGAATGCGTCTGCTTCGAGACCAGGTCCTCGTTGAGCTTCTGCTTGTAGGCCCAGATCAGTTGCCCGGTGGCGCCGTCGAGCGCGAACACCTGATTGAACGAGCCCGAGTAATACAGGATGCCATCGGCGACCAGCGGGAAGGATTGCAGGCCGCGCGTCGATCTCGGGGTTGCGTGGCTCCAGGCCACCTTGAGATCCTTGACGTTGTCGATGTTGATCTGGTCAAGCCCACTGTAATGCCAGGACTTGTACGAGCCGTGATACGTGAGCCAATCGGCTGGATTCTTGTCGGCGTCGGCGAGACGTTGCGAGTCGATGTCCGCGGACAGCGCAGGTGTCGTCATCGCGATCACGGCCGCCGCGACGCCGAAAACGGCACGCGGGAAATGCGTACGTTTCATGAATTCCTCCTCATCTCGTTTATTAGACACTTCGGATGCTCGGCCGCGGGTGCACGCAACCGGTCCTGGTCGTCGCGACGTGCGACAGGCGCGAGATCGAAAGATGAAGGCAGTGCCGAGTCGGCAAAGTGTAGTCCCGGCAAAATCGAAACACAAGGAGACGCGCGGCGCGAAGTGCTCTGGCGTTACGTTTGCCGCGGCAACGTATAACATCTCGTCCGGCCACCGACCCGCGGTCCGGCGTGACGATCGGACCGACGAAACCGAACCCAGGAGGACTCATGCGCATCGTCCGGATTGCCGCCGTCGTCTTTGCCGCGATCGGAGCCGCGGCCGGAAGCCACGCCGGCGCGGAGACGGCGCTGAGGATGAACATCTCGATCGCGCAGAACTCGCACTACGGCGTGGCGATCGACACGTTCGCGCGCGAGGTCGAGAAGCGGACCAACGGCCGATACAAGATCCAGAACTTCTACGCCGGCGCCCTCGGCGCGGAGCGCGAATCGATCGAAGGCGTGCAGCTCGGCACGCTCGATCTGACGATGACCTCGACCGGTCCGGTGCCGAACTTCGTGCCCGACGTCGCGATCCTCGACATCCCGTTCCTGTTTCGCGATTACGCGCACGCGCGCGCCGTTCTCGACGGGCCGATCGGTCAGGACATGCTCAAGAAATTCGACGCCAAGGGCATCACCGCGCTCGCGTGGGGCGAGAACGGATTCCGCCACATGACGAACAACAAGCATCCCGTCAACACGCCCGACGATTTGAGGGGCCTCAAGATGCGGACGATGGAAAACCCGATCCACATCCAGGCATATCGACAGTTCGGCATCCTGCCTACGCCGATGGCGTTCACTGAAGTGTTCACCGCGTTGCAGCAAGGCACGGTCGATGGCCAGGAGAATCCGCTGTCGGTGATCACCGTCGCCAAGCTCGAGCAGGTGCAGAAATACCTGTCGCTGACCGGCCACGTCTATTCGCCGGCGTTGATCCTGATGAACAAAGGCCAGTGGGACACGTTGTCCGCCGCGGACAAGCAGGCGTTCGCCGAGGCCGCCAAGGAAGCGGTCAAAGTGAACCGCGCGCGCATCGACGACGACGAAAGGCGCGCCGTCGGCGATCTGCGCGCCAAGGGGATGAGCGTCGTCGACACGTTGGACAAGGCGCCGTTCCAGACGGCGATGACGCCGGTCTACGCGGATTTCGGCAAGCGCTTCGGGCAGGACAATATCGACAAGATCAAGAACTATAAATAGTCGGGCACCTCTGCAGAATCCGATCACCGAAAACCAAAGATGCCGGGCAGCCACGTCGATAGCTCAGGCACGAGCGAAAGGATTATCAGCACGACGACCTGCGCCCAAATGAACGGCCACAGCTCGCGCACCAGACGCGACAGCGGCACCTTGGCGACCACCGACGTGACGAACAACAGACCGCCCACGGGTGGCGTGATCATTCCCATCGTCAAGTTCACGATGACGACGATGCCGAATTGCAGGTCGTTGATCCCGAGCGCATGCGCGATGGGCGCCAAGATCGGCACGAGCACGACGATGCCAGGCAGCGGCTCGATGAAGATGCCGAACGCGAGCAACAGCAGGTTGACGGCGAACAGAAATGCGACCGGACTGAGCTCGAGCCCGACGACGTAGCCGGTTAGGTCCTGCGGGACGCGCGATATGGTCAGCACCCAGGCGAACGCCGCCGACATCGCGACGATGATCAGCACCGCCGCCGTCATCATCGCCGAGCGGGCGAGAATGCCGGGCAGCATCGACCAATCGAGCGTCCGATAGATCACCCGGCCCGCGAACAATGCGTAGAACACCGCCACGACGCTGGCTTCGGTCGGCGTGAACGCGCCGGACGCGATGCCGCCCAGGATCAGCACGGGCAACGCGAGCGCCGGCAGCGCGCGCCAGGTGTTGCGGAGGTAATCGGCGAGCACAAGCTCTTCGGAGACGCCGCGATAATTGCGCCGCGTCGACTGGTAGTGGTTGATGACCGCCATCGCGATCGCGATCACAATCCCCGGCACCACGCCCGCGATCAACAACCCGACCAGGTTGATCTCGGGATAGGCCAGCGCGTAGATGATCATGCTGATCGACGGCGGAATGATCGGACCGAGGAT
>CATPAO010000248.1 GCA_955652025.1 Casimicrobiaceae bacterium | reverse complement strand
TTCCCGCTTTGGGGCTCCGGGGGGGGGGGGTGCCCCTGGGCTTTTCTGGGTACTACAGGGGGTCCCCGCCTTGGGGGGGACGACGGGATCAATTGGCGCATTCAGTCGAACCGAACCAGAATTCACATCATGCCCAAGCTCGCCGCCAATCTCACGATGCTCTACAACGAAGTCGATTTTCTCGACCGCTTCGAGGCGGCCGCGAAATCGGGGTTCGCCGGCGTCGAATATCTCTTTCCGTACGCGTATCCGAAGGAGCAGCTTGCCGAACGCTTGTTGCGTCACCGGTTGATCCAGGTGCTGCACAACCTGCCGGCCGGCGACTGGGCGGCCGGCGAGCGCGGCATCGCCTGTCATCCCGATCGCATCGGCGAGTTTCAGGATGGCGTGGCGAAGGCGATCGATTACGCGCAGGCGCTGGGATGCGTTCAGGTCAATTGCCTGGCCGGCGTCGCGCCCAAGGGCGTCGATCCGCAGAAAGTGCGCGCGACCTTCGTCGACAATTTGAGCTTTGCGGCGGACCAGCTCGGCGCGGCGGGGATTCGACTGTTGATCGAGCCGATCAACACGTACGATATTCCCGGCTTCTACCTGTCGCGGACGCGACAAGCGCTCGATGTGATCCGCGACACGGGCTCGACGAATGTGTACGTGCAATACGACATCTACCATATGCAACGAATGGAGGGCGAGCTCGCGAACACGATCAAGGCGCACCTGCCGCAGATCGCGCATGTTCAACTCGCCGACAATCCGGGGCGCAATGAACCGGGGACCGGCGAAATCAACTATCGCTTTCTGTTCGGCTTTCTCGATGCGATCGGCTACGAAGGATGGATCGGCTGCGAATACAAGCCGAAGGCGATGACGCAGGAGGGGCTTGGCTGGCGCAGCGCGCACGGCGTCTGACGATATCCACGAACAACGCGGGAGGACGAGCATGGCAAATGTCGGTTTCATCGGGCTCGGCATCATGGGTGCTCCGATGGCGGGACACCTGATCAAGGGCGGTCACCGGGTCTATCTGCACAGCCACGGCGGCGTTCCGAATGCACTCACCGACGCAGGCGGGATCGGGTGCGCGAACGGCAAGGACGTTGCGCAGAAAGCGGACGTCGTCATCACGATGGTGCCGGACACGCCGCACGTCCAGGACGTGCTCTTCGGCGACAGCGGCGTCGCGCAGGGATTGTCGAACGGCAAGATCGTTGTCGACATGAGCTCGATCTCGCCGCTCGCGACGAAGGAGTTCGCGCGGAAGATCAACGCGCTCGGCTGCGAATACCTGGACGCGCCGGTGTCCGGTGGCGAGGTCGGCGCCAAGGCCGCATCGCTGACGATCATGGTCGGCGGTAGCGAAGAGGCGTTCGCGAAGGTGAAGCCGCTGTTCGAGCTGATGGGCAAGAACATCACGCGGGTCGGCGGCAACGGCGACGGCCAGACGACGAAGGTCGCGAACCAGATCATCGTTGCGCTGACGATCGAGGCGGTGGGCGAGGCGCTCCTGTATGCCGCGAAGGCGGGCGCCGATCCGGCGAAGGTACGCCAAGCACTGATGGGCGGCTTCGCATCGTCGCGGATCCTCGAAGTGCATGGCGAGCGGATGGTGAAGCGCACGTTCGACCCGGGCTTCCGCATCGAGCTGCATCAGAAGGATCTGAACCTCGCACTCTCGACCGGACGCCAACTCGGGGTCGCGCTGCCCAACACGGCGACGTGCCAGGAGCTGTTCAACGCGTGCGCGGCGAACGGCGGCGCGAAATGGGATCACTCGGGAATGGTGCGCGCGCTCGAGAAGCTCGCCAACTTTGAGATCGGGCAGAAAGCGCCCAACCTCGCCTAGGCCGCGACGTGTCCCGAATCGCCGACGCGCCCGCCGTGGATCGTGCACGCGGTCTTGCGCCCGTCGTCTTGCTGCGCCGGATGTTCGACGCGGCGATCAGCGCGGCGCAGCCGGCCCACTGTCTTGCGCCGCACCTGCCGTCGCCGCCGAAAGGCCGCACGATCGTCGTCGGCGCAGGCAAGGCGTCGGCCGCAATGGCGAAGGCGTTCGAAGATCATTGGCTCGGCGAAATGAGCGGGCTCGTCGTCACGCGCTATGGTTACGCCGTTCCCTGCGGGAAGATCGAAATCGTCGAGGCCGCGCATCCGGTTCCGGATGCCGCGGGAGTGGCGGCCGCGAAGCGCATCTGCGATCTCGTGCGCGGCCTCACGCCGGGCGACCTCGTCGTCTGCCTGATTTCCGGCGGCGGTTCGGCGCTACTCACCCTTCCGGCCGATGGGCTCACGCTCGACGATAAGCAGAGCGTCAACCGCGCGCTGTTGAAATCGGGCGCAACGATCAGCGAGATGAACTGCGTGCGCCGGCATCTGTCGGCGATCAAGGGGGGCCGTCTCGCTGCAGCCTGTCATCCGGCCCAGGTGGTCACTTTGCTCATCTCGGACGTGCCCGGCGACGATCCGATCAATATCGCGTCGGGGCCGACCGTGCCCGATCCCACGACATGCGCCGACGCACTCGATGTGATCCGACGTTACGGGATCAATGTGCCGGAGGCGGTGCAGCACGTGCTCGAGTCCGGCGCCGGCGAGACGGTCAAGCCGGGCGATCCGCGTCTAGCGCGCGCCGAGTTCCGAATGATCGCGACGCCGCAAATGGCGCTCGAGGCGGCGGCGACGGTCGCGCGCGACGCCGACGTCGGGCCGCTGATCTTAGGCGACAGCCTGGAGGGCGAGGCGCGCGACGTCGGCAAGGTAATGGCGGGCATCGCGCAGCAGGTCGCGCTGCGCGGTCAACCGATTGCGCCGCCTTGCGTGCTGTTGTCCGGCGGCGAGACGACGGTCACGGTGCGGGGCACCGGTCGCGGTGGGCGCAATGTCGAGTTCCTGTTATCGCTCGCGATCGCGCTCGATGGTCGGCAAGGCATTTACGCGATCGCTGGCGACACCGACGGCGTCGACGGCCAGGAGGAAATCGCGGGCGCGATCGTGACGCCCGACACGCTTGAGCGCGCGTGGGCGAAGGGCATCCGCCCGCGCGACAGCCTGGCGAACAACGATGGTCACGGCTTTTTCGAGGCGCTCGGCGATTCGGTCGTCACCGGGCCTACGCTGACGAATGTCAACGATTTCCGAGCGATCCTCGTCACGTCAAACCCTGGTTGAAGGGAGGCGACACCATGTTCCCGCATCGATTTCTGACCCTGATCGTTGCGACCGTGTCGCTGGCGGCCGCGTCGCCAGCCGCCGTCGCCGATGAACTGGAC
>CATPAO010000247.1 GCA_955652025.1 Casimicrobiaceae bacterium | reverse complement strand
CGCGTATCCGAACAATCCCACCGGCAATCTGTTCGATGCCGACGCCATCGAGCGGATCATTCGCTCGGCGCCGGGTTTGGTCTGCGTCGACGAGGCCTATTACGCATTCGCCAGCCGCTCGTTCCTGCCGCGGGTACTCGAATTCGCGAACCTCGTCGTCGTGCGCACCGTGTCGAAGATCGGCATGGCCGGCCTTCGCCTGGGCTACGCCGTCGGTCATCCGCAGTGGATCGCGGAGTTCGAGAAAGTGCGGCCGCCGTACAACATCAACGCGCTCACGCAAGCCGCGCTGCCGATCCTGCTCGCCGAACAAGGGTTGCTGCACGAGCAGGCCACGGCAATCCGTGCCGAGCGCGTGCGATTGGCCGCCGCGCTGGCGCGGCTTCCCGGCGTGACGGTCTATCCGAGCGAGACCAATTTTGTCGTAGCGCGCGTTGCCGACGCCCCGCGATGGTTCGCGGCGTTGCGTGATGCCGGCATCCTGGTCAAGAATCTCCATGGGTGGCATCCGCTGCTCGCGAACTGCCTGCGGATCACCGTCGGCACGCCGGCCGAAAACGACACGTTGCTCGGCGTACTGGAAAGATCGCCATGAAGGCACCGATGGACAACCCGCCTCGTTCGGCCAAGGTCGAGCGCAAGACGATCGAAACGACGATCACCGTCGACGTCGACCTCGACGGCACCGGCCGTACCAACCTTGCCACCGGCGTACCGTTTCTCGATCACATGCTGGACCAAGTCGGTCGGCACGGCATGCTGGACCTCGCGGTTCGCGCGAAGGGCGACCTGCACATCGATGCCCATCACACGGTCGAGGACGTCGGCATCACGCTCGGTCAGGCGGTCAAGCAGGCGCTCGGCGACAAGAAGGGCATCCGGCGTTACGGACACGCGTACGTGCCGCTCGACGAGGCGCTGTCGCGGGTGGTGCTCGATCTGTCGGGCCGGCCCGGACTCGATTTCCACGTGCCGTTCACGCGCGCGCTGGTTGGCGCGTTCGACGTCGACCTCGTGCACGAGTTCTTCCAGGGATTCGTCAATCACGCGCTCGTGACGCTGCACGTCGACAATCTGCGCGGCGACAACGCGCATCATCAGGCGGAGACGGTGTTCAAGGCGTTCGCGCGCGCGCTTCGCATGGCGTGCGAGAGGGATCCGCGCTCGGCGGGCATCCTGCCGTCGACCAAGGGATCGCTTTAACGCATCAAGCAGCCCGGCGAACCGGTCGCGTGAGGCATCAACGCGCCGCGGATCGTTCCCTCGTTCGTCGTAGCGCCTTGTTGCCCTCGAACCACGGCTTTTGGCTTCGAGTGATCCCGATGTGATGGGTATCTTCAGGGAATTCTGAGCAGTACCCCTGAAACCGGAGGTATTCGACTCGGAGGCCAGCCGATCGACCCTAATGCGATGTATTCCGCGCTTAGCCTGCTGGCGTGCGACGCGGGCGGTCAATGCGGGCTGGATGCTCCGCAAATACTTAGGCACGGCGCCATCGAGGGCAGTGTTCCGCCAACGGTTTGTACGAGTACTCCTATTATTGCGAAAACGCGCCCAGCGAAAGTCAATTGATCGACACCTATCGCCAGGCCCTCTTGGCAACGCTCAACGCTCGCAACTTTTCTGGACTGACCTTTTGACCAACAGACGTCGCTTCGGGCTACTCAGTCACTTTTGGAAGAGGTCGGCCGGGTGGGTGAACTGGGTTCGGATTACAAGAGCGTGACCGAAGGCATGCATGACGGCCGACCGTCAAGCCGGCTGTCGACGCGTACGATCCAGGATCCCTTCGGCATCGTTCGCTCCTGCTGCTCGATGTAGCCGTCAGATGACTGCCGACGAGGTCTACGCTGCGCGTCGCGCCGCGCGCCCGACGCCCGCGCGTAGCCGCGGCGACACGAGAAAGCCGGCATAGCGCGGCGCCACGCCCATCAGCCAGCGCAGCGTGAAATCGCCCTTCAGCCCTTGTGCGAACTGGTCGGGCGTGAGGCATTTGAATTGCTCGATCTCGCGGTCCCAGTCGGCGTCATCGAACAGAACGATCCGGCGATAGATCTCGAACGCGAAGCGCAAATTGCGTTCGTGCCGGCGCCAGGCCGCAGGATAGTGCGCGAGCGCGGCGTCGCAAAGATCGCCGGCGGCGCATGCCGCGGCGATGGTCTCGCCCGCGAGCCGGCCCGCGTGGATCGCGTAGCGAATGCCTTCCCCTATCAGCGCCGAGGCTTGACCGGCGGCGTCGCCCGCGACCACGAGACCCGCGCGCGAAAGTGGTGTCGCTTGCGGCGGCGCGAGCGGAATGATCCCCGCATGCGCTTCGATCGGGCTCGCGGCGCGCAGCGCAGCGAGCGCCGGAACGCGCTCGCGCAGCCGATCCAACATCGCACGTGGATCGGCGTCGGACTGCGGGCGGCCGACGCCCACGCCGAGGCGCACGCGTCCGTGGCCGTAGGGCAGCAGCCATGCGTAGCCGTTCGGCGCGACGTCGTGACCGACGATCAGCAGCGCTTCGCGCGCGTCCCACTGCGGCGCATATAGGTCGAATTCGGCACCGACCCCAAATGCCGCGAATCCGTCGTGCAACCCTTGCCGCCGCGCGAGGACGCTCGGATAGCCGGTGGCGTCGACGACCACGCGTGACGCGATTTCGGAAACGGTTCCGTCCGGCGCGCGCGCGCGTACGCCAACGGTCCGGCCTTCGGTATCGAGCAACGAGTGGACCCGCGTGCAGAGACGAATCTCAGCGCCCTCGCGCAAGGCACGCTCGGCGAGCCACTGATAGAACGGGCGCACATCGAGCACGCACATTTTTGGCTCGCCATAATCGAACGTCGCTTCGACATTCGGCCCGATCACGCGGATGCGCCCGATCGGCGCGTAGAACTCGGCCGGAATGCCGAGCGCATCGAGCTCGTCGATCCAACTCCCGCCGCTGGTGCGCAACGGGACGCCAATCGCGGGATTCCGCTCGACGATGAGCGTGGACAGTCCCGCGCGGGCCGTTACCGCCGCCACGCTCAATCCCGCAGGCCCGCCGCCGGCGATGATGACATCAGGCATCAGAAATCAGAGGACAGAAGACAGAGGACAGAGAACAGAGACGTCAAACGGGCGACGAGCGACCTGCCCGTTGCCTGCTATTCTGTCCCCAAAGGGCTTACTCTGTCCTCTGTCTTCTGAGATGGATATCGCCGTCGTTGATTACGGCATGGGCAACCTTCGGTCGGTGGCCAAGGCGCTCCGCCACGTCGCGCCCGAGCGAACGATCGTGGTTTCGAGCGACCCGACCGTCATCGGAGGAGCCGGTCGCGTCGTGCTGCCGGACGATGTGTATGTGATACGCGTGCGTAAATATGTCGCAAGCGGAGTTCGCTAGCGCGTTTTGCATCAATCCACGGACCCTTCAGGAGTGGGAGCAAGG
>CATPAO010000246.1 GCA_955652025.1 Casimicrobiaceae bacterium | reverse complement strand
AGCCTACGTCGTCGCTCGACCCCAAGACCTCCGTCGAGATCATGCAACTCCTGGCCGACGTCGCTCGCTCGCGCGAGATCCCGGTGCTGATCAACATGCACGACGTCGGACTCGCGACGCGCTTCGCCGACCGCATCGTCGGAATGTCGGGCGGTCGCGTGGTGTTCGACGGCGCGCCGGCAGCGCTCTCCGATGCCATCCTGAAGCAGATCTACGGCGGCGAGGATTGGCTGCAGTGAGCGGCGCCGGGCCGTCCCAAGGCGCGAATTACTCCCCCTCCGGGGGCAGCGCAGCGGCGACAGCCGCAAGCGTGGGGGTCCAATGACCGATCCCTCGGCACCGGTTGACGCGTTTCCGAGAAGCGTCTGGCCACGCGTCGCGGCGCTGGCGCTCGTCGTCTACGTCGTCTACGCGTGCGCGCAGCTCGACATTTCGTGGACGCGCGTCGAAACCGGACTCGAGAATTCGTCGCGCTTTTTCGGCCGGCTGTTCCCGCCCAACTTCACGCGCTGGGAACTCCTCGCGAAAGGCCTTTCCGAAAGTCTGCAGATCGCGGTGCTCGCCTCCGCGCTCGGCATCGTCCTGGCGCTGCCGATCGGACTCGCCGGAGCGCGCAACCTGATGCCGGCCTGGGTGTCGTGGCCCGCGCGCGCGATCGTCGTGGTCGCGCGCTCGTTGCATCCGGTGATCGTCGCGATCCTGTTCGTCAAGGCGGTCGGCTTCGGCGCGCTGGCCGGCATTCTCGCGCTGACCCTCGCATCGATCGGATTCATCGGCAAGCTCTTCACCGAGGCGATCGAGGAAATCTCGCTGAAGCAGGTCGAAGCGGTCCGCGCGACGGGCGCGCCATTTCTCTCGGTGCTGGCGTTCGGCGTGATGCCGCAGGTGTTCTCGCGCTTCATCGGCTTCGCGACCTACCAGCTCGACTCGAACCTGCGCAACTCGACGATGGTCGGCATCGTCGGCGCCGGCGGCATCGGCGGCACGCTGTTTGCGGCGTTCCAGCGCTTCGACTATGACTTCGTCTGCGCGATCCTGCTCGCGATCATCGCGCTGATCATGCTGGGCGAACTGCTCGCCAACGCGGTGCGCGCGATTTTCATCGACGGCGCGACGCTCCTCGACCTGTTTCGGCGTCGCAACGCCGTGCATCGCGATCGCCTGGTCGAGGACGATTGATGGCAACGCTGGCAGCTGACCGGCTATGGCGCCGGTTCACGCCCGCGCAGCGAATCGCGCGCTTTTTCGTCTACTTCGTCATCGCTGCCGCGATCGTCGTCGCGGCGCAATCGGTCGAGATCATTCCGGAGTTCCTGGCCGACGCTCCCGAACAGATCGCCGACCTGCTCGCGCGAATGTGGCCGGTCGATTGGGCCGCCTACCCGATCGACGTGCACGCCGCGCTGGTCGAGACTCTCCACATCGCGTCGCTCGGCACATTGCTGGCGCTCGTCTTGGCGCTGCCGGTCGGCGTTCTCGCGGCGCGCAATCTCGTGCCGTCCGCGTCGATCAATCTCTTCGCCAAGCTCATTCTGGTCTCGTCGCGATCGGTCAATTCACTCGTTTGGGCGCTTCTCTTCGTCGGCATCTTCGGCCCGGGGGCGCTCGCCGGCACGCTGGCGATCGCCTTTCGCTCGATCGGCTTCGTCGGCAAGCTGTTCGGCGAGGCGCTCGACGAGGCGGCGGTGGGGCCGGTCGAGGCGTTGACGGCGGCCGGAGCGCCGTGGCGCTCGGTGCTGACGTTCGGCTACTGGCCGCAGGTGAAGCCGGCGTTCTGGTCGATCGCGCTGTTTCGTTTCGATATCAACGTGCGCGAGTCCGCGGTGCTGGGGTTAGTCGGCGCCGGCGGCATCGGCATGGCGCTCGACGCGGCGCTGAACCTCTTCCAATGGGGGCGCGTCGCGCTGATCCTGATCGCGATCCTCGCCGTCGTGATCGTCACGGAGATCGTCGTCACGCAAGTCCGCAAGAAAGTATTGTAGCAATCTCTGTAGAATTGCGGCCGATGGCGATCATCGCGGTGTTCAATCATAAGGGAGGCGTCGGCAAGACCACCACAGCCCTCAATCTGCTGGCGGCCATCGCGTTGCGCGGGCAACGTCCCACCGGCATCGATCTCGATCCACAGGGTCACCTGTCGCATATCTTCGGCGCGCAGGCGCGGCACGCCGACGACAGCGTCTACGGATTTTTCATCCAGAACAAGGCGCTCGCCGATATCGCATGCATCACCAAGAGCGGCGTCGTGCTCGTGCCCTCGCACATGGAGTTGTCGAAGCTCGACGCCTTGCTCGGCAAGGGCGTGAACATCGTCACCCGGCTGCGCTTCGCGCTGCATGCCAAGGACGCGCTGCCCGGTCCGATCGTCATCGACTGCAATCCGCTTCTCAACGTGCTGTCGCTGAATGCGGTGTTCGCGGCGGACCTGGTGCTCATTCCCGTGTCGGCCGACTACCTGTCGCTCAAGAGCGCCGGGCAGGTCGAGCGCGCGCTGAACGCACTGGAGCCGGTGTTCAAGCAACGCATCCCGCGCCGGTACCTGCTCACGCGTTACGACCGGCGGCGCAGGATGAGCGGTGCGATCGCGGGGAAAATGACGGAGCTGATGCGCCCCGAGGAAATCTGCACGACGCGAATCCGCGAAGCGGTGCGGCTGGCGGAAAGTCCGGCGGTGGGGCTCGACATCTTTCGCCACGCGCCGACAAGCCGCGGCGCGGAGGACTACGCGGCGTTGTGCGAAGAGCTAGTGGGTTCCGGATTCCTGAATTGACGGCGGGCCGGCGGCGATCATCCCGATCACGCCTTCGATGTCGAGCGTATCGATCCGGCGCGTCAACGTCTGGGCGCGGCACTCCAGAACTTCGCAATGCACGTACATCTGCTTCAGACGCCGTTCGGCGTCGGCCAACGAGGCGGCCATGATCACGATGTTGTCGACGCGCTGGCCGCTTCGCGTCCGGATGTTGAAGCCGTAGCGGGTCATCGGTTGCGTCTCCATGCGTCTCGGACTCTTATCGAGGGCGGCCAGATCGAGAACGGCGCGCTTGTGGGATCCTAGGCAATCGCATTATGCAATTAGCATACCGCCGCCGAACATGAGTCCGCCGAACGGACCGGACACTGTCGCGAACTCGCGTGACCTCGTCGCGCTCCGAGAATCTTTGCGTCGAATGGGGATAGTAAGCGCACACACCGAGGTGCTTTTCCGGCCCCTCGTCGGTGGCGTCTCCTCCGACATCTATCGCGTGGATTTGCCGACCGGGACGATTTGCGTCAAGCGCGCACTGACGAAATTGAAGGTCGCGGCCGACTGGCGGGTGCCGGCCGAGCGCAACCGGTTCGAGGTTTTGTGGCTGCGCGTCGCCGGCGGCGTCGTCCCGGACGCGGTGCCGGCGATCCTCGGCGAGGACCGCGAGGGCGGCGCGTTCGCGATGGCTTACCTGCCGCCCGACCACTATCCGGTCTGGAAGAACCAGTTGCGCGACGGGACGATCGACGTGGCGGCCGCGACGGCGGTCGGGGACGTTCTGGGCCGGCTCCATGCCGCCACCGCAGACGACGCGACCCTCGCGTCGCAATTCGCCACCGACGCCATCTTCGAGGCGATTCGCCTCGAGCCGTACCTGACGGCGACGGCGGCTCGCCATCCGCAACTCGCGTCGCAACTGACCGCGCTCGCCGCGACCACGCGCATCAACAAGCGTGTGCTGGTCCACGGCGATTTCAGTCCGAAGAATATCTTGCAGAGCGCAGTCGGTCCCGTGATTCTCGACGCCGAGTGCGCGTGGTTCGGCGATCCGGCGTTCGACGTCGCCTTCGTGCTGAACCACCTGCTGCTGAAGGGCGCGTGGCGGCCGCAATGGCGTGCGCGCTACGTCGATCTCTTTCGCGCGCTCGGGCGTGCCTATTTCGCGCACGTCGACTGGGAGCTCGCTGCAAAGCTCGCAGCGCGCATCGCGGCTCTGTTGCCCGGATTGATGCTCGCTCGAATCGACGGCAAGTCGCCGGTCGAATACCTCGCTCGCTCGGAGGCTCAAGATGAGGTGCGCCGATTCGCCACCGCGCTGATCCTCGCGCCGGTCGCGAGTCCCGAGGCGATCGCACAACGCTGGCTATGAGTTCCACACTCATCGTGCAGGTTCACGGTCGTCGCGTGTTCGATTCACGCGGCCGTCCGACCGTCGAAGCGGAGATCGTATTGCAGGGCGGCGCACGCGGTCGCGCGATAGCGCCGGCCGGCGCATCGCGCGGCAGGCATGAAGCGCTCGATCTGCGCGACGGCGGATCGCGCTTTGGCGGATTCGACGTGACTGCGGCGATCGCCAACGTCGGGGGACCGATCGCGCGCGCCTTGCGCGGCCGCGATGCGATCGACCAGGCCGGCATCGATCGCGCGTTGATCGACGCGGACGGCACGAGCGGCAAGACGAAGCTCGGAGGCAACGCCACGGTCGCGACTTCGCTCGCCGTTGCGCACGCCGCGGCCGCCGCCCGGCGCATGCCGCTGTGGCAGCACGTCGCCGATGGCACGCGGGTGACGTTACCTCTTCCCGAGGTGCAGATCTTCGGCGGCGGCGCGCATGCGGGAAGGCGAATCGACATCCAGGACCTGATGGTGATGCCCGTCGGCGCGCAGTCGTTCGGCGAGGCGCTCGCGATGGTCGCCGAAATTTATCGCGCGGCCGGAGAGCTGATGCAGGACGCCGGCAAAACGACGGGCGTCGCCGACGAGGGCGGTTACTGGCCGCTGTTCGATTCCAACGACGACGCGATCGCAATGGTGGTGCGGGCGATCGAGAGTGGGGGATTTGCGCCCGGGCACGACGCCGCGATTTCGCTCGACATCGCCGCGTCCGAATTTGGCCGCGACGGACGTTACCGGCTGGCGCACCCCCGTCGCGACCTTTCCGCCGACGGCATGGCGGAAATGTTGTTGCGCTGGCTCGACCGCTTTCCGATCGCGTCGATCGAAGATCCGTTCGCCGAGGACGACCCGGCCGCGTGGCAACGCTTTACGGCAGCGGCAGGTGCGCGCGTGCAGATCATCGGCGACGACCTCCTCGTCACAAGCGCCGACCGCGTCGCGGCCGCCGCCGCGGAGCATACGTGCAACGCGGTGCTGATCAAACCCAACCAGGCCGGGACCGTCACCGAGGCACGCGCCGCACTGGACGCCGGCGTGCGCGCGGGATTCGCCACGATCGTGTCCGCGCGTTCCGGTGAGACGGAGGATGTATCGATCGCGCATCTCGCCGTCGGCTGGAATGCGGGTCAGATCAAGGTCGGATCGTTTGCTCGCGGCGAGCGGACGGCGAAGTGGAACGAGCTCCTGCGCATCGACGAAGCATTGGGAGACGGCGCTCGATACGCGGGCGCCGCCGTGTTGTCGCCGCGCCACGCCGCGTCCCCGGGGCACAACGATCGACGTTGAATCGGGTGAGAGGCCGGCGCAGAATGTCGCCGCCTTGAACGTCAACGCTTGCCTACCGAGGAGCCTCAAAAATGGTCTGCCCACAATGCGGTACGACTCTGGCCGAAGGCGCAAAATTCTGCGCTAACTGCGGGATGAATCTTGCGGCGAGCCCCGCCGTGCCATCGCCATCGGTGTCCACGCCGTCGACCACGTCGAATGCTTCTCCGCCGCCACAATCGCCGGGAGCGGCGCCGGCTTCATCGGCGGCGACGCAAGGACTGATCGAACGCGTCAAGAATATCCTGCTCACACCCGTCACCGAATGGCCGGTCATCGAGCGCGAGGCCACGACCGCGGGCGACATCTACAAAGGCTACGTCGCCCCGCTGGCCGCGATCGGCGTCATTGCGGCATTCATCGGCTTGTCGCTCTTCGGCGTCGGCGGACTGTTCCGTATCGGCATCGGGACCGGTCTTGTTCTCGGGATCATCAAATATGTTCTTGCATTCGTCGGTGTCTTCGTCGTCGCGTGGCTGGTCGACGTGCTCGCGCCGACGTTCGGCGGTCAGCGCGATTCGCTGCGGGCACTCAAGGTCACCGCCTACAGCCTGACACCGATGTGGGTCGCCGGAATCTTGAATCTGGTCCCGGCGCTCGCGATCATCGGGCTCGTCGCGGCGCTCTACGGTCTATACCTGCTGTACCTCGGCTTGCCGGTGCTGATGCGCAATCCGCAGGACAAGTCGCTGCCGTATACGATCGTCGTCGTGCTGTGCTCGATCGTCATTTTCGCCGTGTTCGCCACGTTGAGCACCTGCATGATCGGCGGGTCGATGCTGATGGGGGCCGGCATGATGGGACGCACCATGCAAGGCGAACGCGCCGACACGGCCGCCGCCGCGGACGTGCTGTCCAACATGATGGGAGGCAAGACCGACGCCGATCGCGCGCGGATGAACGACGCGATGCAAACGCTTTCGAAAATGGGCGAGCAAGCGGACAAGACCGAGAAGGCGGCCCGCGCCGCCGGAGCGAATCCGCAGGCGGCCGGCGCCAATGCGGTGGACCTCAACACCGCGATGGCTGCGGCGACGACGATGATGGCCGGCGGCAAGAAGGTCGATCCGGTCGACTTCCACACGCTGAAGGAGATGCTGCCGAGCTCGTTGCCCGGAATGAAACGCGACGAGGCATCGGGTCAAAGCGGTGAGGCGATGGGCATGAAAGGCTCAAGCGCGACGGCGCGCTACAGCGATGGCGCAAGCCGCTCGATCGAAATCGAAATCGCCGACATCGGCTCGCTGTCGGGCCTGGCAAGCCTCGCGCAGAAATTCGATCCGAGCATGGAAAAGGAAACGGACTCCGGTTACGAGCGGACGCGCCGGGTCAACGGCCAGCTCGTCCACGAGGAATACAATCGCCGCGCCAAGAGCGGCGAGCTGTCGGTGCTGGCGGCGGATCGATTCGCAGTGTCGGTCCGCGGTTCGGGCGTGGACGCCGACGCATTGTCCGGCGCGCTGGCGCAAATCGACGTCGCGCGGCTCACGAGGCTTGCAGCCGCGAAGTAACGCGTCCTATCAGGGCCCTTAGTGCGCGCCCGCGGCGGCGCCCGCGTCTCCGCCGCGCTTCGCCGGACGCGCGAGCCACACCACGGCGATCAATAGCAGGAACACGATCGCCGAGACATAGAAGATGTCGTTGGCCGACAGCATGAACGCCTGCTGGTCGATGATGCGGTTCATCGTCTCGTAGCTCTGCTGCGGACTCATCCCGCTCGATTGCATGTTGGAGAGCGCCTGCGTCGACGAGGGATCGTAGCTCGTGATGCGCTCCGCGAGCTGCGCGTGGTGCAGGCTCGCGCGGCGGTCCCAGAACGTGGTGGCGATCGACGTGCCGAACGATCCCGCGGTGATCCGCGCGAAATTGAACAGCCCCGACGCCGCGGCGACGTGATCCGACGTGAGGCCCGAGAGGCTCAGCGTGACGAGCGGCACAAAAAACACCGCCATCGCGGCGCCCTGGATGAACGTCGGGATCAGCAGCGTGGCGAAGTCGGTGCTGGTGTTGAAGTGCGAGCGCATCAGCAGCACCAGCGCGAAGATCGCGAACGACACGGTCACCAGCACGCGCAGGTCGATCCGGTGCATGTTCTTGCCCACGATCGGCGTCAGCAGGATCGCCAATAGGCCGACCGGCGCCAGCACCATACCGGCGGCGGTGGCCGTGTAGCCCATGTACTGCTGCAACCACAACGGCAGCAGCACGACGTTGCCGAAAAACGTTCCGTAGGCGAGCGCCATCGCCACCGTGCTGGTCCAGAAATTGCGCCGCGCGAACAAGCGCAGGTCGACGACCGGGTGCCGCTCGGTCAATTCCCAGATGACGAACAGCGTCAATCCGACAACCGCGACGATCGCCAGCGTCACGATCGCGCCGGACGCGAACCAATCGAGGTCCTTCCCCTTGTCGAGCATGACCTGCATCGCGCCGACCCAGAGCACGAGCAGGCCGAGACCCACACCGTCGATCGGCAGCTTGACGGTCCGCGTTTCGCGCTTGCGATAGATCATCCACGTCACCGCGGCCGCAGCGAGCCCTACCGGCACGTTGATGTAGAAAATCCACGGCCATGCGATGTTGTCGGTGATCCATCCGCCGAGCAGCGGTCCGACGACCGGTGCCACGAGCGTGGTGATCGCCCACAACGCGAGCGCGCTGCCGGATTTCTCCTTCGGGTAGCTCGCGAGCAGCAGCGACTGCGACAACGGAATCATCGGCCCGGCGACCGCGCCTTGGATGACGCGGAAGAAGATCAGCGCCCCGAGCGACGGCGCTAAGCCGCACAGGAACGACGCGACGACGAACAACAGCACCGACACCGTGAACAGCCGCACCTGCCCGTAGCGTTGCGAGAGCCAACCCGTGAGCGGCAGCGAGATCGCGTTGGCGACGCCGAACGACGTGATGACCCAGGTCCCCTGATCGGGCGACACGCCGAGGTCGCCCGACATCGCGGGAATCGACACGTTCGCGATCGACAGGTCGAGCACGTTCATGAACGTGGCGAGCGACAGCGCGATCGTCCCCAACACGAGCGCGCCATCGTGGAGCGGTGGCGGTGCGGCGGGTATCGCAGCAGCAGGCGTGGCCATGACGTTAGAACGCGCTCTTGATGACGCCGCCGTCGACGCGCAGCGCCGCGCCGGTCGTGGCGGAGGCGAGCGGGCTCGCGATGTAGGCGACGAGCGTCGCCACCTCCGTCGGCGTGGCGAAACGCTTGATCAGCGACGTCGGTCGGGCCTTGGAGAAAAAATCTCTCTCGAATGCCTCGAATGTCTGGCCGGTGGATTTCGCAAGCGCCGTGACGAACTCGTCGACGCCGCGCGATTTGGTCGGACCGGGCAGGATGCTGTTCACGGTGATCCCGGTGCCGGCGACCGCTTCGGCGAGGCCGCGCGCGACTGCGAGCTGCGCGGTCTTGGTCATGCCGTAGTGAATCATCTCGACCGGAATCTGGACCGCGCTTTCGCTGGAAATGAAAATGATCCGGCCCCAGTCGCGGCGCTTCATCGCTGGCAGGTACAAACGCGCGAGACGGACGCCCGAGAGCACGTTGGCGTCGAAAAAGCGGCGCCAGTCGGCATCTGTAATCGATTCGAAGGGTTTCGCCTCGAAAATGCCGAGATTGTTGACGAGGATTTCCACGTCCGGGTAACGCGCTCCCACGGCGTCGGCTGCCACGTCGGAGGCGAGATCGCCGGCGAAGCCGACAAGCGTACCGCCGGTCGCGGATTTGAGCCGCTCGACCGCGGCATCGACCGCGCGTTCGGTGCGGCCGTTGACGATGACGCGCGCACCTTCGTGGGCGAGCGTCTCCGCGATCGCGTAGCCGATACCCGCGGTGCTGCCGCTGACGAGGGCGAGTTTCCCGGTGAGGTCGAGGTTCATGATCGCTGCCGTGAGTGTGTTAGAGCGAACCCGCGCGCGCCGCCACCGCGGGTTTTGCACCGGCGAGTCGCGCCAGCGCGTCGAGATGCCGATCGTTGTCCGAGCTGCGTCCTTGCGCCACGATCGCCGACCCCGCCTCGTTCGCCGCGATGACCGCCTTCACACGTTGATCGGCGACTTCGTCGAGCGAGCGGAACACGTCGGTCGCATATGCAGGCGCGGTTTGCGCAAGCTGCGGCAGCCGATCGCCGCCACGCTCATGCGTGTCCACCGCGACTTGCATCGACAAACCGATTTGCAGCGGATGCGCCGCCAGTTCCCGTGGATCGAGCGCGATACGGACGGGCAGGCGTTGCACAATCTTGATCCAGTTGCCGGTCGCGTTTTGGGTCGGCAGCAGTGCGAACGCGGAGCCGGTGCCGGCGCCGAAACCGGCGACCTTGGCGTGGTACTCGACCTTGCCGCCGTAGATGTCCGCGGTGAGCGTTACGGGCTGGCCGACGCGCATCGCGGCCAGCTGCGGTTCCTTGAAATTGGCGTCGACCCAAACCTGATCGAGCGGCACGATCGCCATCAGCGGCGCGCCGGGACCGACGCGTTGTCCGAGCTGAACGGCGCGCTTGGCGACGAAACCTGAGACCGGGGCCGGCAAGTCCGTCCGCGCGTAGGCGAGGTACGCCTCGCGCACGCGGGCGGCCGCGTTACGGACATCAGGATGGTTTTCGACGGTCGTGCGATCGACGCGGGCGCGGTTCGCGGCCAACTCCTGCTGCGCGGCAAGCAGCGCCGCTTTCGCGCTGTTGGACGCGTCGCGCGCGTGTTGCTGCTCCTCGCTCGAAACGGCGCCCGAGCTTGCGAGACGTTCACGGCGCGCCTGATCCTCGTTGGCCTTGGCCAGATCCGATTGCCGCATCGACACGGTGGCGGAGAGTTGCGCCGTCGTCGCGAACAGGTTGCGGACTTCGCGCACCGTCTTCGCGAGTTGCGCCTCCGCCTGGTCGAGCGCGACCTTCGCGTCGGCGCGATCGAGTTGTACCAGCGGTTGGCCGGCGGTGACGAATTGCGTGTCGTCGGCGCCGATCGCGACGACCGTGCCGGAGATTT
>CATPAO010000245.1 GCA_955652025.1 Casimicrobiaceae bacterium | reverse complement strand
TCTTCGGCCGCACGCGGATCGGACGCGCGTTGCGCGCCGTGGCCGACGACCATCAGGGCGCGCTGGCGGTCGGCATCCCGTTGCAGCAGATCTGGGCCATCGTGTGGGGCGTCGCCGGAGCGGTCGCGCTGATCGCCGG
The DNA here is from genome assembly GCA_955652025.1 of Casimicrobiaceae bacterium. Lineage (GTDB taxonomy): Bacteria > Pseudomonadota > Gammaproteobacteria > Burkholderiales > Casimicrobiaceae > VBCG01. Next base: position 9,832 of record CATPAO010000245.1, on the reverse strand, counting down.
CCTGCTGTGGGGCGCGCGCAACGGTGTCCAGTACGCGCTGACGTACGTCGCGCTTAAGGCGTTGCCGGTGCTGATCCTCGGCGGCTTCGATTCGATCCCGGGCGCCATCGTCGGTGGTCTCATCATCGGCGCGTCGGAAAAGCTCGCGGAGGTCTACCTCGGCCCGTACGTCGGCGGCGGCATCGAAGGCTGGTTCCCGTATGTGCTGGCGCTCGTGTTTCTGCTGATCCGGCCCGAGGGCCTGTTCGGCGAGAAGATCATTCGTCGCATCTGACCCCGACCAAGCATGCTCTACCGCGAAGCAGGTCAGTTCAAGACCTCCTATCAGGCCGATGCCGCGATCTTCCCGATCCGGCAGGACCGGATTGCGATGGCGCTGCTCGTGGCCGTCGCGTTTGTCGTCGTCCCCCTGGCGGCCACGCCGTACGTGGTCACCGGGATCCTGATCCCGTTCCTGATCTTTTCATTGGCGGCGCTCGGGCTCAACATCCTGACCGGCTACGCCGGGCAATTGTCGCTCGGAACCGCGGCGTTCATGGCGGTCGGCGCGTTCGCGTCGTACAACTTCATGCTGCGCGTGCCCGAGATGCCCATCCTCCTCGCGTTCATCGGCGGCGGCGTTGTCGCGGCGCTGGTGGGCCTCCTGTTCGGCCTGCCGAGCCTGCGCATCCGCGGCTTCTACCTCGCGGTGGCCACGCTCGCTGCGCAGTTTTTCATCCTCTGGTTCCTGACCAAGGTCGGCTGGGTCACGAACTACAGCTCCTCGGGCGTGATCACCGCGCAGCAGATCGTCATCCTGGGCTACGCGTTCACCGCGCCGGCGGCCAAATATCTGCTGGTGCTGTCGATCGTGACGGTGATGGCGCTCGCGGCGAAGAACATGGCGCGCGGCAACGCGGGCCGCTCGTGGATGGCGGTGCGCGACATGGACGTGGCGGCGGAGGTGATCGGCATCCGCCTGATGCGCGCGAAGCTCCTGGCATTCGCGGTGAGCTCGTTCTATTGCGGCGTCGCGGGCGCGCTCTTCGCGTACGCGTATCTTGGCACCGTCGAGCCGGAGGCCTTCAACCTCGACCTGTCATTCCGGATCCTCTTCATGGTGATCATCGGCGGCCTCAGCTCCGTGCTCGGTTCGTTCCTCGGCAGCGCCTTCGTCACGCTGCTGCCCGTTCTGTTGAGCGTCACCGTGCGCTTTTTGGACAGCAATCTGAACCTCCACATCGCCGAGAGCACGATTTCCAACCTCGAACTGATGGTGTTCGGGGGTCTCATCATCTTTTTTTTGATCGTCGAGCCGCACGGGCTCGCGCGACTTTGGCAGATTGCGAAGGAGAAGCTTCGACTGTGGCCGTTTCCGCACTGACCGCGGGTCGGTCGCACAGCGGTACCATGCAGGGTGTTCGAGATTGGATCGACCCGCCGGATCGGGGTGATTCTCGGGAATGCGGGCTGATCAACATCGATCTTTAGGAGGAGCGACATGAAAGCAATGAAATCTGCGCTATTGGGCATCGCGCTTTTCGCTGCGGGAAGCGGGGTTCAGGCGCAAAACGAGCAGTTCATTCCGGTCCTGTCGTATCGGGTGGGACCGTACGCGGCCGGCGGATCCGGCTACTACGGCGGAGCGATCGACTACTGGACGCTCGTCAACATGACGGGCGGCATCAACGGCGTGAAGCTCAAGTGGGAGGAATGCGAGACGGAATACAACGCGTCCAAGGGCGTGGAATGCTACGAGCGGCTCAAGAAGAAGAACGGTGGCGCGACGACCGTCGAGCCATTGTCCACCGGCATCGCCTACGGCCTCTTCGATCGCGTCGCCCAGGACAAGATTCCGATGACGACGTTCGGATACGGGCTGGCGAGCTCCGCCGAGGGACGCGTCTACGACTGGGTGTTCCCACTCGGCACCACATACTGGGACCAGATGGCGGCGATGATCGCGTACTTGGGCCAGAAGGAGGGCGGGCTCGACAAGCTGAAGGGCAAGAAGATCGCGTTCCTGTACCACGAGTCGGCGTACGGCAAGGAACCCATTCCGGTTCTCGACGCGTTCTCCGCCAAACTCGGTTACGACGTGCTGAAGATTCCCGTCGCGCCACCCGGCAGCACGCAAGAGTCGCAGTGGCTGCAGATCCGGCAGGCCAAGCCGGACTACGTGATCGTGTGGACCTACGGCGTGATGAGCACCGTCGCGCTCAAGACGGCGGCGAAGACCGGTTATCCACGGGACAAGCTGCTCGGCGTCTGGTGGGCCGGCTCGGAGGAAGATGTCGTTCCCGCCGGCGACGCCGCCAAGGCCTATGTCAGCGCCTCGTTCACGGCCTCCGGCACCGGTTTTCCAGTGATGCAGGACATCAAGACCAAGGTCTACGGCGCCGGCAAGGGCAACCTCGAGGATCCCGCGCGACTCGGTAACGTCATGTACACGCGTGGCGTGGTGTACGGGATGATCGTGGTCGAGGCGTTGCGCGTCGCGCAGGCCCAGTACGGCAAGGGCAAGGTGATGACGCCCGAGCAACTGCGCTGGGGCTTCGAGCACTTGAATCTCACCGAGGCGCGCATCAAAGAGCTCGGCGCTCCCGGACTCTTTCCGCCGATCAAGACGAGCTGCGTCGACCACGAAGGCTCGGGGATGGTGAAGTTCCAGCGGTGGGAAGGCACCGGCTTCAAGCAGGTCACGCCGTTCATGGCGGGCGACCGCGCCATGGTCCGCAAGATGGTCGAGGAGACCGCCACGAAGTACGCCGGGGAGAAGAAGATCACCCCGCGCGATTGCGCGAAGGAGGGCTAGCAAGTCGCGCAGAAGGATCGCGCCCTCTCCCGCTCGCGGGAGGGGGTCGGGGTGAGGGCTTCGCGCAACTTCGTCCAAGATCGTCATGACTGCCGCTACTGCGCCGCAACCGGAAGTCGCGCCGTATCTCTCGATCAACAACATCGAGGTGATCTACGATCATGTGATCCTCGTGCTGAAAGGCGTCTCGCTCGAAGTCCCGCAAGGCCGGATCGTCGCGCTGCTCGGGGCGAACGGCGCCGGCAAGACGACGACGCTCAAGGCGATCTCCAACCTGCTGCGCGCCGAGCGCGGCGAGGTGACGAAGGGCACGATCGAGTTCGCCGGCAAGCGCGTCGACAAGTTGACGCCCAACGAGCTGGTGCGCATGGGCGTGTGCCAAGTCATGGAGGGGCGGCATTGCTTCCAGCACTTGACCGTCGAAGAGAATCTGTTGACCGGCGCGTTCACACGCAAGGGACCGCGCGCGGACATCGGGGAAGCGCTGGAAAAGGTCTATCATTATTTCCCGCGCCTCAAACAACGGCGCGGAAGCCTGGCCGGATACACGTCCGGCGGCGAGCAACAAATGACGGCGATCGGCCGGGCGCTGATGGCGCGGCCGGCGATGATCCTGTTGGATGAGCCGTCGATGGGGCTCGCGCCGCAGATCGTCGAAGAGATTTTCGAGATCGTCCGCGACCTCAACACGAAGGAACATGTTTCGTTCCTTCTGGCGGAGCAGAACACGATGGTCGCGCTTCGTTTCGCGAATTACGGCTACATTCTCGAGAACGGCCGCGTCGTGATGGACGGCGAGGCTGGGAGCCTTGCGTCGAACGAGGACGTCAAGGAGTTCTATCTCGGGCTTTCGACGGTTGGCCGGAAGAGCTTTCGCGACGTGAAGCACTATCGCCGGCGCAAGCGCTGGCTCGCTTGATCGGCCGTTGATCGACTTCGCCGCTGAACGGACGATCCCGGCCTCGCAAGACTCGATGACCGATCATTTCGACGCGCTCGAGACGCGCGATCCGGTCGTCCGCGAGCTTGAACAATTCGCGCGGCTACAGCGCCAGATCGCGTACGCCAAATCGCACGCGCCGGGGTTTGCGCGAATACTCGCGGCCGTCGATCCCGAGGCGATCACCAATCGCCGGGCGCTCGCAGAGCTCCCTGTAACGCGCAAGTCGGAGCTGCTTTTGTTGCAGCAAGCGGATCGGCCGTTCGGCGGACTGGCCGCGACGCGCTGGGGCGACGCCAAGCGCGTGTTCGCATCGCCGGGTCCGATCTGCGAACCGGAAGGTGCGGCACCCGACTACTGGCGGCTCGCCCGCGCGCTCTTTGCCGCGGGATTCCGTCGCGGCGATCTCGTTCATAACTGCTTCTCCTACCATTTCACGCCCGCGGGCTCGATGCTCGAAACCGGTGCGCATGCACTCGGCTGCACGGTGTTTCCGGGCGGCGTCGGCCAGACCGAGCAGCAAGTGCATGCGATGGCGGAGCTCCGACCCGACGGCTATGTCGGCACGCCGTCGTTCCTCAAGATCATCCTCGACAAGGCGGACGAGCTCGGCGTCGCGCTGCCGAGCCTCACCAAGGCGCTGCTGTCGGGCGAGGCGGTTCCCGCCCAGCTTCTGACCGCGCTCGCCGCCCGCGGCATCGCCGGATACCAGGTCTACGCGACGGCCGATCTGGGCGCGATCGCCTACGAGACGGCGGCGCGCGCGGGGTTGGTCGTCGACGAAGGCGTATTGGTCGAGATCGTGCGGCCGGGGACCGGCGATCCGGTTCCGCTAGGCGACATCGGCGAGGTCGTGGTGACCACCCTCTCCAATGTCGACTATCCGCTGATCCGCTTCGGCACCGGCGATTTGTCAGCGCTCCTGCCCGGCACGTCACCGTGCGGACGCACGAACGCGCGGATCAAGGGCTGGCTCGGTCGCGCCGATCAGACGACGAAGGTCAAGGGGATGTTCGTTCATCCGTCGCAGGTCGCCGCCATCGTGCGCCGACACCCCGAAATCGTTCGCGGGCGCCTCGTCGTTGACAATCCGGACGGCAGCGATCGGATGACGCTGCATGTGGAGATTCCCCTCCATCAATCGTCGCATGCGGAGTCGATCGTCGAATCGATTCGCGACGTGACCAAGCTGCGCGGCGACGTGGAATTTCACGGCGAGGGCGAGCTTCCGAACGATGGCAAGGTGATCGACGACCGCCGCAAGTACAGCTAGGGCGAACCCTGCTGCGGCGTTTCGCGCGGGCGCGCGCCGTAGGCCGGACGCGCTGTGATAGCATTTCATGTTGCTCCCCATGCCGATCGTGGAAAAGACCTCCGAGGCGGATCCGCCGATTCCAACGCTGCATCCCGAGACGCTGCGCGATATTGCGGCATCGGGCGTCATACGCACATTCCCGCGCAACACGGTGCTCATCAACGAGGGCGATGTCGGCGACTCGCTGTTCGTCGTGCTGACCGGCCGCGTGAAAGTGTTTGCCAGTAACGAAGCGGGACGCGAATTCGTCATCGACTTTCATGGCCCCGGGGAATACGTCGGTGAAATGTCCCTGGACGGCGCGCACCGCTCCGCGTCGGTCATCACCGTCGATCCGACAACCTGCGCCGTGGTGAACCGCGCACATTTCCGCGAGTTCATCCTCGCGCATCCCGATTTCGCGCTGCATCTGATCGAGCGGCTGATTCATCGTGTCCGCGTAACGACCAGTAATCTCAAGAGCCTCGCGCTATCCGACGTCTACGGTCGGCTGGTCCGCTTGCTGAATGCGCTCGCGCTACCGGTCGACGGCAAGCACGTCGTGCCGGAAAAGCTCACGCAGCAGGACATCGCGGACCGCGTCGGCGCGTCGCGCGACATGATCGGGAAGCTGATGAAGGATCTGGTGGCCGGCGGATATCTCGCGATCGAGGACCACACGATCGCGATCCTGAAGAAGCTGCCGACCGGCTGGTAGCCGGACAATTCGTCGTTTCGTCCTCCGCACGGAGCCCGCGTCCCGCGGCGGCTCCGTCGTATCCGTTTTGCCCGCTCTTGCCTGCAATGCGAATTTTCCCCGTCCGGCGGACGGATTTCTCGGTGGGGTTTCTTAGCGCATCGTCATAAATTGACAGGCGTCGTCGGCGCTTGCACAAGCCGACGGCGACGGTGGCTTAGGACCACAGTCCGCGCGCCGTTGGAACCGTACTCCGGGAGGAACGCCATGACGATCGAGCATCATCCGCGACCGTTCGGCGCCCGGATCGTCGACGGAGTCAAGGTGGCCGCGCTGTTGTTCGTGCTGAGCGTCATCGTCGCAGCGGCCGACCGCACGCTCGTGTCGCCGGATACCGTGGAACTCGGCGGCGGATTCGCACCGCCGGGGTCGGCACCCGCGGCCCTGCACGGTGACGGCGATGTGGCAACAGCCGCATCGAATTCGTCCCAAGCGATTCCTGGACCGCAGCCAACATCTTCAACTTCGAGGAATAGACCCTGACATGGCAACGATCAGCAAGCTGCAAGACAGGCAATCGCGCATCGCGCGCGGTGTGAAGGCGGCGGCAGTCGTCGTGGTGCTGGGTTTGATCGTCGTGGCGGGCGATCATATTCCGATCGGTCACGCCGCGAGCGACCACCCGACGGTCACGACGCTCCATGGTCCGTCGGCAAATCCGCAGGTGACGACCTATTTTCCGTCGCAGTTCGCGGCGCCCGCGAACCCCCCAGAAGCGCACGTCGAGGCGTGAGCGATTCCTATCCCCGCGTTCGCGGGGATGACGCATTGGTTTCCAATCGCGACCCGTCCTGCGGCGGGCCGCTCTTGGACCAATGCGTCACTTGTCTATTCCGCCGAAGCAAACGTATTTGACTTCGACGAACTCCTCGACACCGTATTTCGACCCTTCGCGGCCCAGGCCCGACTGCTTGACGCCGCCGAAGGGCGCGACCTCGGTCGTGATGAGCCCGGTATTGACGCCGACCATCCCGTATTCGAGCTCCTCGGCGACGCGCCAGATGCGGCCGATGTCGCGCGAATAGAAATACGACGCCAATCCGAACTCGGTGCGATTGGCGAGCTCGACGACTTCCGCGTCCGACTTGAACCGGATCAGCGGCGCGACGGGACCGAACGTTTCCTCGCCGAAGATTTTCATCGCCGCAGTCACGTCGGTCAGAATCGTCGGCTCGAAATACGTGCCACCGAGCGAATGGCGCTTGCCGCCAGTGGCGATCTTCGCGCCGTGCGTCGTCGCGTCGGCGATGTGCTCCTCGACCTTGGCCACGGCGTCCGCATTGATGAGCGGGCCCTGCGTGACGCCGGCTTCGGTGCCGGGGCCGACCTTGAGCGCGCGGACTCGCTCGCCCAATTTGCGTGCGAACGCGTCGTAAACCTTGTCATGCACGAACAGCCGGTTGGCACAGACGCAAGTCTGGCCCGCGTTGCGGAACTTGGAAATGATTGCGCCTTCGGCCGCGGCGTCGAGGTCCGCGTCGTCGAACACGATGAACGGCGCGTTGCCGCCCAACTCGAGCGAGAGCCTCTTGATCGTCGGCGCGACCTGCTGCATCAGCAGGCGTCCGACTTCTGTCGATCCGGTGAAAGACAGCTTGCGGACCAGCGGATTGGCGCACATCTCGCCGCCGATCGCCGATGCCTTGCCGGTGATCACGTTGAGCACGCCGGCCGGGAATCCGGCGCGATGCGCGAGCTCCGCCAGTGCAAATGCCGAATAGGGCGTTGCCTCTGCCGGCTTGATGACGACCGTGCAGCCCGCGGCGAGCGCCGGCGCGACCTTGCGTGTGATCATCGAGCACGGAAAATTCCAGGGCGTGATCGCCGCGCACACGCCAACCGGCTGCTTGACGACGACAAGCCGCCGGTCGTTGCCGATCGTCGGGATCACGTCGCCGTAGATCCGCTTCGCTTCCTCGGCGAACCATTCGATGTACGCCGCGCCGATCGTCACCTCGCCTTTCGACTCGGTGAGCGGCTTGCCCTGCTCCGACGTGAGGATCAGGGCCAGATCGTCGACGTGCGCCAGCATCAGGTCGTTCCATTTGCGGAGGATCGCCGAGCGCTCCTTCGCGGTCTTGGCGCGCCATGCCGGCCATGCGCGATCCGCGGCCTCGATCGCGCGTCGCGTCTCGGCGGCGCCGAACAGCGGCGCGGTGCCGATCGGTTGACCCGTCGCGGGATTGACGACCGGTCGCGTGGCACCGCTGTCGGCGTTGCACCACTTACCGTCGACGTAGCATTGCTGGCGCAAGAGCGCGGGGTCTTTTAGCGCGGAAATGCGCTCGATCGCATCGGGGGCCATGGCGAACTCCTTTGAATGAAGCTTCTATTTTAGTCGATCGCCGGCGCGCAAGGTTCCATCACACGGCCGTCCTGGTTCTGATCGTGACGAGGAGCACACCGGACAGAACGAGCGCCGCGCCGGCCATTTGCAGCGCGAACACGGACTCGCCGAGAATCACAGCACCCAGCCCCATCGTGAACACGGGGCCGAGCGAGCCGACCAGCGACGCCGCATTGGCACCCATCCGGCGTATCGATTCCGCGATCAGCCACGTCGGCAACACGGTCGAGAACAACGCCATCGCGAGGGCCAGACGTTGGATGGGCGCCGGTACGGCGAGCGCCGACCACGGGCGGACAAGCGCGAAATGGAGCAGCACGAAGGCCGTCGATGCGAGCATCGCCCACGCGATGAAGCGCGACGATCCAAGGCGCGCGATGACGTTGCCCGACGAGACGAGGTACAGCGCATAGGCGATCGCGCCGCCAAACACCAGGGCGCCGCCCAGCGCTGTCGCCGCCGCGTCCGTGCCCACATGCAGATCCTGCCAAAGGCAGAGCGCGATGCCCGCGTAGGACAACACCAGCGCGGCGATCGCGCGTCGCGTGATGGGCTTTCGGAAGAAAAGCGCCGACAGCACGACGACGATCGTCGGGTTCAGGAACAGCACCAGGCGCTCGAGCGAGGCCGAAATGTATTGCAGCCCGAGAAAGTCGAGCAGGCTCGCCAGGTAATAGCCGATGAAGCCGAGCGCGGCCAGCATGCGCCAGTCCGCGGCGGAGATCGGGCGTGCGCCGCGCGCGTGTCCCGCGACCCACGCCATCGCGAAAAAAAAGGCGCCGCGTAGATCATGCGCAACGCGAGCAGCGTGACGGCGTCGATCGGCGTCGCGGCGTAGGCGAGCTTGATCAGGATCGCCTTGAACGAGAAGCCCAGCACGCCGACCACGGCACAGAGCGGGCCGACCCAACCACCGGCGAACTTCGTCAGTCCCAGCGCACGAGCCCCGCGTTGGCAGTCACGAGGATCACCGCGCCGAACGCGATCCGGTACCACGCGAACGGCACGAAATCGTGGAGCGCATCGCGTCGATGTCGTCGATGCGCACGGTGCCAGGGCGCGCGCGCCGCCGGCGCTCGGCCCAAAATATCACCAGCGCGCCGATGACGAATGCAAGCGCGACCGGCACCGGCGCGAACAGCGACGCCTTGATCACCTTGCTGAATGTGAGCCCGAGGATCGCCGCCGGCAGAAACGCGACCGCCAGATTGACGACGAAGCGGCGCGCGGTGGCGGCGTTGCCGAGTCCGCGCAGCACCGCAAGGAGCTTCGCGCGGAATTCCCAGCCCACGGCGAGAATGCGCCGGCTTGGATCACGATCTCGAACACCGTCGCCTGGTCGCCGATGTAGTCGAGCAGCGATCCGGCGACGATCAAGTGGCCGGTCGACGAGACCGGCAGGAATTCCGTGAGTCCCTCGACGATACCGATAATAAGGGCGACGAGTAGGGAAGGATGATCCAAAGCGGGAGACGAGGATTCGGCGCGGAATGCGCGCGCCGAATTGTCGCACGGAGCCGGGAGCCTGGACTACCATTGCGGCGAGTTTGCGAGGGCGCGCTTCGAATCGTCGCGCCGCGCGCGGGGGCACATGGTACGGCTCGACGTTCATCATCTGTCGTGGCGCGACGCGCTTCGCGTCGGCGTGCCGCTGCTCGTCCTCGTCGCGCTGGCTTTTTTCGTGACGTCGCGCTTCGTGA
>CATPAO010000244.1 GCA_955652025.1 Casimicrobiaceae bacterium | reverse complement strand
TGCCTATACAATCCGCCGGTTCCCAGAACTGGAGCAACGCGCCGGTGGCGCTCCTCGATATTCAAGGCGTGACCCGCCGTTTCGGCGACTTCACGGCCGTCGACAACGTCAGCTTGGGCGTCAACGCCGGCGAGTTCTTCACACTGCTCGGACCCTCGGGCTGCGGCAAGACCACACTGCTTCGTATGATCGCGGGATTCGATTTGCCGGATGGCGGCCGGATTCTGCTCAACGGCGACGATCTCGCCGATCGGCCGCCCGAGGCGCGCCCGGTGCGCACGGTGTTCCAGAGTTACGCGTTGTTCCCCCACATGACCGTCGAAGGCAACGTTGCGTTCCCGCTCAAGATGGCGAAGACGCCGAAGCGCGACCTGCCGGTAAAAATCGCCGCCGCGCTCGAGGACGTTCGCCTGCAGGGCTTCGGCAAGCGTTATCCGCATGAGCTGTCCGGGGGTCAGAAGCAGCGCGTCGCGATTGCGCGCGCGCTCGTCACGCATCCGACCGTCTTGCTTCTGGACGAGCCGCTCGCCGCGCTTGACGCCAAGCTGCGCGAGGAAATGCAGATCGAGCTCATCAATCTGCAAAAGGAAGTGGGCATCACCTTCGTCTACGTGACGCACGATCAGACCGAAGCGCTCGCGCTGTCGCATCGCATCGCAGTGATGAACAAGGGGCGCGTCGAGCAGCAAGACGAGCCGTCGAAGATATACGGCTTTCCGAAAACGAAGTTCATCGCCGATTTCTTGGGCCAGTGCAACCTCTTCGCCGGTCCCGTGACGGCGAATGGCGGCGGTGTCGTGACGGTCGACGTCGCCGGGCTCGGGCCCGTGCGCGCCGCGGCATCGTCCACGATCGCGGTCGGGCAACCTGGAACGATCGCTCTGCGGCCGGAAAAAATCCGCATCCAGGCGACCGCGCCGTCGGACACGCCGGACAACCACTATCGCGGCACCGTCGCCGACCTGCTCTACATGGGGGATGTCACCGTCTACAAGGTGACGACCGCGGGCGGCAGTCGGGTCGAGGCGCTGCTCGCCAACTCGCAGAGCGGCCGCGCCAAATTCTTCGAGGTCGGCGACGTCGTCGAAATGAGTTGGGCGGTCGACGCCGGGCATTTCATCGAAGAGTGAGCGACGTGAAGACGCGCCCATCCGATCGACTCGGCAAATGGCTCGTCAGCGGCCCGCCACTCGCCTATCTGATCTTTTTCTTCGCGCTGCCGACGCTGATCATGGTGCTGGCGTCGTTCCGCACGCCGGGCGAATTCGGCGGGCTCGCGCCACTCGTCGACGAGACCGGCAAGCTCGACCTCAATATCGAAAGCTACTCGCGCTTTTTCGCCGAGCCCGTGTACGCGCAGGTGTTCCTGAGGTCGGTCTGGATCGCGACAGCGACGACGCTCGCCTGCCTGCTGCTCGCCTATCCGCTGGCGTCGTTGATCGCGCGGAGCCCGAAGCGATATCGCGATCTCCTGCTCCTGCTCGTCATCCTGCCGTTCTGGAGCAACTTCCTGATCCGCATCTACGCGTGGATGATCATTCTCGGCCCGAACGCGGCGCTTGCGCGCACCGTCAATGCGCTCCTCGGGATTTTTGGCGCCGATCCCGTCCCGCTCCTGTTCAGCCCGTTCGCCGTGCTCGTGTGCCTCGTGTACGTCCACCTGCCGTTCATGGTTCTGCCGCTCTACGCCAACCTAGAAAAGCACGATCAGGCGCTCCTCGACGCCGCGCAGGACCTGGGCGCGAACGCGTGGCAACGTTTTTGGCGCATCACGTTTCCGCTGTCGTTGCCGGGCGTCTACGCCGGCGCCGCACTGGTGTTCATTCCGGCGCTCGGCATCTTCGCCATTCCCGACATCCTCGGCGGACCCAACGACAGCCTGATCGGCAACCTGATCAAACAGCAGTTCCTGGAAACGCGGGACTGGCCCTTCGGCAGCGTCCTGTCGATCGTGCTGACGATTGCCGCGCTGCTGCTGGCGGGATTGGCCGCGTGGGTCGCGCGAAGCAACGGCTCGGAAGGAGCGCGCGCTCGTGCGTAAACGCTCGTATTGGCTGTGGGGAGCGACGATCGCGGCGTACTCCTTTCTGTATGTACCCCTCATCATCGTCGTCGTCTATTCGTTCAACGATTCGCGGCTCAACGCCGAATGGGTGGGGTTCACGCTCGACTGGTACCGCAAGCTCGCCGGCAACGATGAAATGCTCACGGCCGCGGGCAATTCGCTGCTGATCGGGCTCACGGCGAGTCTCGTTGCCACCGTGTTGGGAACGATGGCCGGCGTCGCAATGCACCGGTACAAGTTGAAGCTCCTGCCGGTGCTCGTGCTGGCGCCGATCGCGATCCCGGAAATCCTTATGGGCGTGAGTTTGCTGATCTTCTTCGTCCTGCTCAACTTCACGCTGGGACTCCTTTCGGTCGCACTCGCGCACATCGCATTTTGCATCGGCTTCGTGGCGATCGTCGTCCGCGCGCGCCTTTCGGGAATGGACGAGAGCCTGACCGAGGCGGCACGCGATTGCGGCGCATCGCCGTGGCAGTCGTTCCGCTATGTGACGCTGCCGCTGATCATGCCGGGCGTGATCGCCGGCGCACTGATGGCGTTCACGTTGTCGATCGACGACTTCGTGATCACCTTTTTCACGGCGGGGGCCGGCACCGTGACGCTGCCGCTGCAAATCTACTCGATGATCAAGATCGCGGTGACGCCCGAGGTCAACGCGGTGTCAACCCTGCTGATGTTTCTCACGTTGGTGCTGATCGTCATCGCCTCCAAGCTCTCACCCAGTCTGCTCCGCTCCGATTAGGACATCGCCATGAGAAAGCTGCTGACCCTCGTTGCCGCCGCCTACGCGCTCGCCGTCGGACCCGCGCACGCCAAGGACGAGCTGCACCTCTACAACTGGAACAATTACATCGCGCCGGAAACGATCAAGCGCTTCGAGGATTTGTGCAAGTGCAGCGTCGTGCAGACCTACTATTCGGACAACGAGGAGCTGCTCGCCAAGCTCGCGGCGGGCGCCAAGGGCTACGACATCCTCGTCCCGACGTCGAACGCCGTGCAGGCGCTGATCAAAGGCGGACAATTGAAGCCGATCGACAAGGCGCAGCTTCCCAACCTCAAGAACATCGACCCCATCTACCTCAACACGCCGTTCGACCCGAACAATCAGTATTCGGTGCCTTACGCGATGTCGACGACGATCCTCGGCTACAACGACGAAAAAATGAAAGAGCTGGGCTTACCGACCGATACATGGGCGGTGATCTTCGACCCGAAGTACCTTGCCAAGGTCAAGGGGCGCGTCACGGTGCTGGACAGCGCCAACGAGCTATTCGCCGCCGCGCTCAAGTATCTCGGTTACTCCGCGAACGACGTCGACCCCAAGCACTGGGACGAGGCCGCGGCGCTGATCAAAAAGGCCAAACCGTATTGGGCGGCATTCAACGCGTCGTCGTACATCAAGGAGCTGACCGTCGGCAACATCTGGCTCGTCCATGGCTACTCGAACGATATCTTCCAGGCGAATCTCGACGCGCAGGCGGCGGGGCGCAAGTTCAAGATCCTGCAGGGTGTGCCGAAGGAGGGCGCGGTGCTCGCCGTCGACAACATGGTGATCCACAAGAGCGCGCCGCGACCGGACTTGGCGCTCAAATTCATCAACTTCATGCTCGAGGGCAAAAACTCCGCCGAGCTCACGAACTTGATCGGGTCCGGAAATCCGAATACCGACGCAGTCAAGTTCATTAAGCCCGAGCTGCTCAAATACCCCGCGATTTTTCCCGGGAAGGACGTCCAGGCGAAGCTCGAGCAACTGAACGACCTCACGACGGCGCAACGGCGATTGCGCAACCGGCTGTGGACGGAGATCAAGGCGTCGAAATGACTGCGGCGCGTCGCGCAGTGACGCCGGCCGACGTGATCCGCGGCGAGCCGATGCAGGAGAGGATGCTCCGACGCACGTGACGTCGCGCCGGCGGCGACGCCGCGATGGAGGACCCCCACCTTTCTCCCTATCACCGGCGCACGCGGCTGCCGCACGCGTTGGCGCTCCTGTACGGACTTGCCATCGTGTACGCGTCGCTGCAGCCGTTCGGCAGTTGGGTCGAGCCGCCGCCGGGGACGCCGTTTTTTCTGTTCGCGCCATGGCCTTCACGGTGGTCCCGATACGATTTCGCTCTCAATGTCATCGCGTACATCCCGTTTGGCTTTTTTGTCGCGCTGCTGCCGCAACGCGCGACGCCCGCCGCACGCTTCGCGCTTCCCAGCGTCGTCGGCTTCGTGTTGTCGTTCGCGATGGAATCGCTGCAGATGTTCTTGCCGCTCCGCGTCGCCGACGTGATCGATCTGATCGCGAACACCAGCGGCGCTCTCGCGGGCGGCGCGTTGGGCGCGACGCTGGCGCGCTCCGCGACCGTCAAGCGCGCGCTCACGA
>CATPAO010000243.1 GCA_955652025.1 Casimicrobiaceae bacterium | reverse complement strand
GCCTTCGACAGGGTCCGAAAATCGCGGCATCGAGCGTAGTCTCGGGCGCTTGCGCCACCAGGGCCGGATCGTCGGCGTCGAGGACGACGAGATCGGCGCGATAGCCGACCGCGATCGCGCCGGTTTTCTGCGCCAGCGCTCGCGCGCCGCCACCGGCCGCCCGCAACCACAGCGAGGTGCCGAGCGACAAGCCGCCGGCGCCGCCCAAGATGTTGCGCCGACGCAGCCGAACGCGCTGCGACCACTCGAGCTGTCGCAATTCGGCGAACGGATCGATGATCGTGTTCGAATCGCTGCCGATGCCGAGCGCGCCGCCCGCCGCAACGAATGCCTCGCCCGGGAACGTGCCGTCACCCAAGTCGGCTTCGGTCGTCGGCGCGAGACCGGCGACCGCACCGCTATGCGCGAGTCCGCCGACCTCGCGATCGGTCATGTGCGTCGCGTGGACGACGCACCAGCGCGCATCGATGTTGGCCTGCGTCAGCAGCCACTCGACCGGGCGCATTCGACTCCACGCGTAACACTCTTCGATCTCCTTCGACTGCTCGGCCGCGTGAATGTGAATCGGCGCGCTCGCCGGCGCCAGGCACACCACGTGACCGAGCTCTTCCGCCGTGACCGCACGCAGGCTGTGTGGTGCCACGCCGACGACGAATCCCTGCTCGGGCATCGCAGCGACTAATGTCTCGACGAGTTGCTCGTACGTGGCGAGCGTATGCACGAATCGCCGCTGTTCCGGCGCGGCCGGCGTGCCGCCGAAGCCCGCATGCGCGTAGAACACCGGCAGCAGCGTCAGGTTGAGTCCCGCTTCCTGCGCCGCAGCGACGATGCGCCAAGCGAGCTCCGCGTGATCGGCATAAGGCTGTCCCGCCGGATCGTGATGGACATAGTGAAACTCCGCGACGCTCGCGTAGCCGGCCTTCGTCATCTCGACGTACGCTTGCGCCGCGATCGCGCCGAATGTGTCGGCGTCGACGCGATCGAGAAAGGCATACATCGCCTGGCGCCAGGTCCAAAACGAGTCACCGTGCTCGGGCGACGTGCGCCCGGTCCGGCCGGCCAGCGCGCGCTGGAACGCGTGCGAATGGACGTTCGGCATGGCGGGAACAGCGGGACCCGCCAGCACTTCTGCGCCATCGACGCTGATTCCCGGCCGAACGCTCTCGATCATCCCCGACGCGTCGATTTCGATCGCGACGTCGGCCACCCAGCCGCCGGGGAGGAGCGCCGATTGCGCATGCAGACGCACACTCAAGCGGCAGCGCTCACGAGATCGATCGATACGGCCAGCGCGACCGCGCCCGGCGTCAACGGATTCACGTGCAGCGCTGACGGCGGCGCGTCTTCCGCATCGACGAGCAGTGCATCGCCGTCGTGGAGCACGAGCGGCACGTTGCCAGCCACCAGGCATTCGCAGGTACCCGCGGCGACATAGCAAAGGCGGAAGCGCGCCGGCCTGATCGTTCCCGCCTCTTCGCGCACGACCGTCAATTCCCCGCGTGCAGCCGCGCGACGCACCATGAGATTGAAATCGCGGACCGCCCCGTGGTGAAGCCGGCATTCGAGCGCGACGTCGCCGGCGAACGTCACCGGTTCGTAATGCGCGCGCATTTCCAACGGCACATCGCCGCCCGTCAGCGAAAGCCCGGCCCCTGCCAAGAGCACCAGCGTGCGATCGACGCCCGGAAACGTAGAGAATGGCCCGTCGCGCTCGACGTCGGCGACACTCGCGCGCCAAACAAAGCCATCCACGTCCGCGTGGGGCGGATGCGCGACGATTTCGGTCGTGCGGCCGCCGCCGTTCTTCCAAGCGGTGCGGCGATAGTCGGCGGGCGTCAGGACGCGGTGCATGGCAGATGGCGGGCGGGCGCGCCGATTGTAGACGATCGCCGTTGACAGCCGGTGCAAGCTCCGCCTAGATTAGGTGGTTCGCTCATTTTTACCGGGAAACACCATGCGCAAAATAATCGCGTTCGCGCTCGGCGCGTCGATCGCCGCGTTGACAGGCGGCGCCCTCGGTCAGACCAGGATCGCGATCGGCTATTCGGGATGGACGGGCTTCGCGCCGCTGACACTAGCGAAGGAGGCGGGCATCTTCAAGAAGAACGGACTCGACGTCGAGTTACGGAAGATTCCGCAAAAGGATCGCCATCTCGCGATCGCTTCCGGCGACATCCAATGCGCGGCGACGACGGTCGAGACCTGGATATCTTGGAACGCGAACGGCGTCGCGACCAAGCAGATCTTCCAGATGGACAAGAGCTATGGCGCCGACGGCATGGTGGTCCGCGGCAACGTGCAGAAGATCGCCGACCTGAAAGGCAAGACGGTCGCCGCGTCCGCGCCCGGCACCGCGCCCTACTTCACGCTCGCGTGGTTCCTCAAGAAGAACGGACTGTCGGTGAAGGATGTCACCATCGTCAATCTCGAGCCCGCGGCGGCGGCGCAGGCATTCGTCGCCGGGCAGAACGACGCCGCGATGACGTACGAGCCCTATCTGTCGACGGTGCGCGAGAATCCCCAGGCGGGAAAGATCATCGCGACCACGCTCGACTATCCGATGGTGATGGACACGTTCGGCTGTACGCCGAAGTTCCTCGCCGACAATCCAAAGGCGGCGAAGGCGCTCGCCACGAGCTATTTCGAGGCGCTCGAAATGATCAAGAGCGATCCGAAGAAAAGCGCCGAGGTCATGGGCGCCGACGTAAAGCAGTCGGGACCCGAATTCGCCAATTCGGCGAAATACCTGCGCTGGCAGGACAAGGCGGCGAACCAGAAATTCTTCGCCGGCGAGCACGCGCAGTTCAGCAAGGAGGCGGCCGACCTGCTGCTGGAGCTCGGCATCATCAAGACGGTGCCGGATACCAGCTCGATCGTCGATACGCGGTTCATCCAGTGACGCCATCGTTGGCGTAGATCGGCGCTGCGGATCGCGGCCTGCCCGTTGAAGCCGCTGGTTCCCGTTTCCGCCTGGCGCAAGGCAACGCTGGGCGTCGCGTTTTTCGTGCTATTCGTCGGCGCGTGGAGCGTCGCGACGTTCGGCGGATTCGTCTCCAAAACGTTCCTCGCCGATCCGCTGACGATGCTGCACGAGGGCTGGTCGCTCTTCGTACAATACGGATTTGCCAAAGACGTCGGCATCACGATCTGGCGCGTCGTCGGCGGCTTCGTGCTGGCGGCGATCCTCGCGGTCCCGTTGGGTATCGCGATGGGCGCGTACAAGCCGGTGGAAGCGTTCCTCGAACCGTTCGTGTCGTTCGCGCGCTACCTGCCCGCGTCCGCTTTCATTCCGCTTTTGATCTTGTGGGCCGGCATCGGCGAAATGCAGAAGCTCCTGGTCATTTTCATCGGCTCGTTCTTCCAGATCGTCCTGATGGTCGCGGTGACCGTGGGCGCCACGCGCCGCGATCTCGTCGAAGCCGCATACACGCTCGGCGCAAGCGCACGTGGCGTCGTGCGTCGCGTGCTTGTGCCGAACTCCGCGCCGGCGATCGCCGAAACGCTGAGGCTCGTTCTCGGCTGGGCGTGGACGTACGTGATCGTCGCGGAATTGATCGGCGCGTCGAGTGGCATCGGCCACATGATCACCGACAGCCAGGCGCTGCTCAACACCGGTCAGATCATCTTCGGCATCATCGTGATCGGAATCATCGGGCTCATCTCCGATTTCGCGTTCAAGTGGGCGAATCAGCGATTGTTCCCGTGGTCGCTGGCATAATTCAGGCGCCGACGACATGAGCGCCGGCGGGCCGCCCCAAGGCGCGAATTACTCCCCCTTCGGGGGCAGCGCAGCGGCGACAGCCGCGAGCGGGGGGGCCCATTGAGCGCCGCCGGGGGAGTCGATTGAGTGGTCTCGTCATCGAAGGCGTCAGCCGCATCTTTGCCGGTGTGCGCGGCGGCGCGCCAACCGAAGCGCTTAGGCCCATAACGCTCACCATTGCCGACAACGATTTCATCACCATCCTGGGGCCGTCGGGATGCGGAAAATCGACGCTTCTCCGCATCGTCGCCGGGCTCGACACCGCCACCGCCGGGCGCGTGCTGCTGGACGGAGCGCCCGTCGCGGACCCGGGCGCCGATCGGGGGATGGTGTTCCAGACCTACACGCTGTTTCCGTGGCTCACCGTGCGCCAGAACATTTGCTTCGGCTTGCGCGAAAAAGGGACATCGCCCGCGCAGCAGGACGAGATCGCCGCGCACTACGTCGCGGCGGTCGGGCTCGCCGGCTTCGAGCACCACTATCCGAAAACGCTCTCCGGCGGCATGCAGCAACGGACGGCGATCGCGCGCGCACTGGCCAACGAACCGAAGATCCTGCTGCTCGACGAGCCGTTCGGCGCGCTCGACCACCAGACGCGCGGCCTGATGCAGGAACTGTTGCTCGGCATCTGGGAGGCCGAGCGCAAGACCGTCTTGTTCGTGACGCACGACATCGAGGAGGCCATCTTCATGGCGAGCCGCGTGGTCGTGATGGCCGCGCGTCCCGGCCGGGTCAAGGCGGACGTGCCCGTCCCCCTGCCACATCCCCGGCACTACACGCTCAAGACGACCCCGGCGTTTTCGGAGCTGAAGGCCCGCCTGACCGAGGAAATACGGAGCGAAGTGCTGAAGGTCGCGGTCCAAACCGGTTAACAGCCGGTACCATAGCCCGATATTCGACCCATCGACCCGCCCCGTTACTTTGCGCAGCATAAACTCGCGCTTCTCAATGGAAAAAATTACAACCTGCCCTCCCAAGCGACATCTGCTGATTGTGCTCATGGCCGCTGCACTGACCCTTGCCGGTAGCAGCTCGGCCCGTGCCGACCCCGATCTTGCCGCGCAAGCGGAGATCGATCACCTGCTGGATTTCGTCGGTGCGTCTTCCTGCACGTTCGTGCGCAATGGCACGCCAGGGACGGCGACAGCGGCGCGCGACCACCTCGTCGGCAAGTACAGCTTCGCGAAGGGCCGGATCTCCACCGCGGACGAGTTCATCAAGAACCTGGCGACCGAGAGCAGTATGTCGGGCGACCCGTACCTCATTCGGTGCGGGAGGAACGAGAGGCCCGCCGGAGCCTGGCTCGCGGAGGAGCTCCGCCGCTATCGCAAGGTCGCGCAGGCTTCGCGCTGACGGCGTGCGGATTCTCGCGGGGTTAGCTGCGCCCGGTGCTTTTTTGCCAACGCCAGGCGTCGGCACAGATCACGTCGAGATCGCGCACCGGACGCCAGCCGAGCGATTCGGCGCGCTTGAGGTCGGCGTAGCACGCGCCGATATCGCCCGGCCGCCGCGGCGCGTTCAAGCGACCGATGCGCCGGCCGCAGGCGCGCTCGAACGCGGCGACGGCCTCGAGGACGGAGTGACCGCGGCCGGCGCCGGCGTTGACCGTCAATACGCCCGTCGCCGCGACGAGGCGCGAGAGCGCAAGCACATGCGCGTCAGCCAAATCCTGGACATGGACGTAGTCGCGTACGCACGTGCCGTCGGCGGTGGGCCAGTCGTTGCCGCAGACCGGGATCTCGGAGAGCTCACCGGCGGCGACGCGTGCGAGCAGCACCATCAACTCGGACGGACGTCCGCGCGGCGTGGCACCTAGCATCCCCGACGAATGCGCGCCTGCCGCGTTGAACGAGCGCACGATCGCGATCCGCCAGTTGGCGTTGGCGCGCGCGAGGTCTCGCAAAAAATCCTCGGCGATGCGTTTGGTGCGCCCGTAGACGCTGCATGGCAATAACGTGGCATCTTCGGACACCGGCAGCGTGTCGGGTTGGCCGTATACGGCGGCCGAGGAGCTGAAGACCAGCGTCGCGACGCCCGCCTCCCCCATGATCTCGACCAGCGAGAGGGTACCGCCGATATTGACGTTGTAGAACGCCAGCGGCCGTGCCTCGGATTCGGCGACGGTCTTGAGGCCGGCGCAATGGACGACCGCCGCGATCGGATGATCGTGGAACGCCGCGCGCAATGCCACGACGTCGCGCAGGTCGGCGTTCACGCAGGGCACGGGCTGGCCCGCGAGCGCTTCGAGGCGAGTCAGAACAGCTGGCGTGCTGTTCGCGAAATTGTCGAGCACCACCGGCGCATATCCGGCCTGCGCGAGCTGCACGACCACGTGCGATCCGACGTAGCCGGCGCCTCCGGTGACGAGCACGGTATCGGGCATAACGCGCGCATGCTACACGCTTGTCCGCACCCTTGCGCAAGCGGGTGTCGATGGTCCTCTGGCGGCCGCGAGGCGATTCGGCAGTAGATTCCGGAGAAGCAAAAAAAGCCGGGCATGGCCCGGCGTTTTCCTACCGCGGTTCGTGGTGTCGGCTATTTGGCCTTCGTGGCGTCCGCCGCCGCGTCGGTGCCATCGGGCCGATCGACCAGTTCGATCAGCGCCATCGGTGCGGCGTCGCCCTGGCGGAAACCAAATTTCAGGATGCGGAGATACCCGCCCGGCCGCGCCTTGTAACGCGGGCCCAACTCCTTGAAGAGCTTGATCACGACGTCACGATCGCGCAGCCGGTTGAATGCCAGCCGGTGATTGGCGAGCGTCGGGTTCTTGCCGAGCGTGATGAGCGGCTCGGCAACCCGGCGCAATTCCTTCGCCTTCGGCAGCGTGGTGCGGATCGCCTCGTGCGTGAACAGCGAGTT
>CATPAO010000242.1 GCA_955652025.1 Casimicrobiaceae bacterium | reverse complement strand
GCAACACCATGGCCGGCCTGATCGGCGGTGGTGCGGGCGGCTGGATAATGGGAGCGATGGGCTTGCCGGGCAAGGTGGCCCCGGCGGCTGCCGGCGCGGCGGCGGGCGCGGCGTCGGGAGGCATGGACATCGGCTCGATCATCGCCCACGTGGCCGGCAGCGGCATTGGCGGCGCGATCCTGACGTTGATCGTGTCTTACGTCAAGGGGCAGGGGAGCAAATAACTGCTGAATCGCAAGGCAAAAGCAGTATAGCGACGGCGCGGCAATCCCGCGCCGTCGTCTTTTTGTGGGCTGCGATTCGCGTGGACGACGGTCTGTTATCAATCGCCGGATCCGTGATGGTAAACGGTCACGGGTCCCGAGTGCGGCGAGTTGCGGTACGCTAGAAGCCTGCTCCTGCCTCGGAATCCTGTCATGCCCACCCGCGTTCTGCCGACGATTGCCGTCTTGCTGTTCCTGCTTTCCGCGTGCGGATCGCAGCCGAGCACACCCGGACAAGGGCCGGCAACTGGGCCGGGAATGTCGTCGTCGAGTGTGGGGGAGCCGGCGGCGCCGGATCCGGCACGCGTCTACGCCGACATGCTCGGCAGGACCGAAGATCTGCCGCGGGTCCTGAAGGCGCCGAAGGAATACGAGGGCCGCAGCATCGTGCTGTACGGCCTTCGCAACGGCGATCTGCGGCCGATCGAGGGCCGCTACTCGATGCCGCTTGCCGCCACCGACGGCAAGACGGTCATCAGCGCCACCGAGCGGCCCGGCAACAACCAGTTCTACCTGTTGGTGACCGAGGAATTCGCCCGCGAGGCGCGCGAGCGGAAGATGCTGGTGAGCGGAATACGCGGCCCCGTTTTTGTCGAATGCAAAGTGAGCGCGCAAACCGTCGGGCGCACGACGGCCTATCCGTGCGAGATCGCGAGCCTGGTGCTGATCGCCGGCGATCGCGTTTCGGACACGCTGCGGCGCGGGAAGGGCCAAGCATTCGAATATCACCACTATTGAACGCGTCGCGCCGCCGTGCGAGCGGGCGGCCGTCATCGGACATGTCTGTCGAATTGCTATCGAAGGAGGAACCATGGCGCACTTCGCCACCGAGAGTATTCGTACCGTAGCGTTGGTGGGTGACGGCGCGTCGGGCAAGACCACGCTCGCCGAGGCGCTCCTCGCCAAAGCGGGCGCCCTGCCGGCCGCCGGCAGCGTCGAACGCGGCACGACAGTCAGCGACTTCGACCCCCTCGAAAAGACCTATCAGCATTCGCTCCGCGCCTCGCTTCTGCATTTCGAGGTCGGCGGGACGCGCATTCACCTGATCGACACGCCGGGCTTTCCCGATTTCATCGGTCAGGCGATCGGCGCGCTCGACGCCGTGGAGACGGCGGCGGTGGTGGTGAACGCTGGCGCCGGCATCCAGATGATCACGTCGCGGATGATGGAATGGGCGGCGAAGCGTGGACTTTGCCGCCTCATCGTCATCAACAAGATCGATGCGGAGAACGTCGACCTTCCCGGCACGCTCGCCGCGGTCCAGCAGACGTTCGGCAAAGAGTGTCTGCCGATCAACCTTCCGGCGGACGGCGGCAAGCGTGTCGTCGACTGCTTTTTCAATCCGTCCGGCGAAAGCGATTTCTCGTCGGTCGCCGATGCGCACCGCGCGCTCGTCGATCAGGTCGTCGAGGTCGACGAGGCGTTGATGTCGCTCTACCTCGAGCAAGGCGAGGTGGCGCCGGACGAGCTGCATGCTCCGTTCGAGAAGGCGTTGCGTGAAGGTCACCTCGTGCCGGTGTGCTTCGTGTCGGCGCGCACCGGTGCCGGCGTGGCCGAGCTCTCCGATATCCTGGTGAAGCTGGCGCCTAGCCCGCTGGAAGGCAATCCGCCGCTTTTCTACAAGGGCGAGGGCGCCAACGCCGTCGAGTTCCGATCGGCGCCCGACCCGAAGAGACACGTGCTCGCCCACGTCTTCAAGGTGGTCATGGATCCTTTCGTCGGCCGGTTGGGCGTCTTCCGCGTCCATCAGGGAACTGTCACGAAAGATACGCAGCTTTTCGTCGGCGATGGCCGCAAGTCGTTCAAGGTTGCGCATCTGTTCATGCTGCAGGGTGCGAAATACGTCGAGATCGACCAGGCGCTGCCGGGCGACATCGCCGCGGTCGCCAAGGTCGACGACATCGTGTTCGACTGCGTGCTGCACGATTCGCACGACGAGGATCACATCCACATGCGGCCGCTGGAGTTCCCGGTGCCGATGCATGGCTTCGCGATCACGCCGAAGCGGCGCGGCGACGAGCAGCGGATTTCCGACGTTCTGCACAAGATGACGGCCGAGGATCCGACGCTTCGCGCCGAGCACGATCCCGCGGTCAACGAAACGGTGCTGCGCGGCTTGGGCGAGCTGCATTTGCGCTCGGTGTTCGAGCGGATGGGGAGCCAGTTCAAGCTCGAGGTCGAGACGCGCCCGCCGCGCGTGCCGTATCGCGAGACGATCACCGCCAAAGCGGAGGGCCATCACCGGCACAAGAAGCAGACAGGCGGCGCCGGGCAGTTCGGCGAGGTCTTTCTCAAGATCGAGCCGCTGCTGCGCGGCAGCGGGTTCGAATTCGTCGACCAGGTGAAGGGCGGCGCGATTCCGAACACGC
This sequence comes from Casimicrobiaceae bacterium, assembly GCA_955652025.1. GTDB lineage: Bacteria > Pseudomonadota > Gammaproteobacteria > Burkholderiales > Casimicrobiaceae > VBCG01. Next base: position 11,738 of record CATPAO010000242.1, on the reverse strand, counting down.
TGATCCCTGCGGTGAAAAAAGGGGTCGAGCACGTGCTCGCTGAAGGGCCCGTCGCGGGTTTCCCGCTCCAGGACGTGCGCGTGATCGTCTACGACGGCAAATATCACCCGGTCGATTCGAAGGAAGTGGCATTCGTCTCGGCCGGCAAGAAGGCGTTCCTCGACGCGATCGCAAAAGCGCGGCCGATCGTGCTGGAGCCGATCGTCGGCGTGGAGATCAACTGCCCGGCGTCGACGATGGGCGACGTCACCGGCGACTTGTCGTCACGGCGGGGTCAAGTGACCGGCACCAATACGTTGACGGCCGGCATGCTGGCGGTCGGCGGCAAGGCGCCGCTTTCCGAGCTCGACGGCTACGCGGCGCGATTGAAATCGATGACCGGCGGACAGGGCGCGTGGACGATGGAGCTTTCGCACTACGAGCAGGCGCCGCCCAATCTGCAGCAGCAGCTCGCGACGGAATACGCGAAGCATCGGAAGCACGAAGAAGATTGATCGTTATTCCATCGGCGCGGCCACCTATTTTGAATTTGGCCATGTCGGCACGCGTCGACGTAATAACTGTCCGAGATGAATACCCCGCGGTGGCCCGCGCCGGTTATCTCGGACGTCTTTTGCCGGATCGGTCCGTAACGCCGAAGCGTCAGATCATCGAACACGCGCCTGACGCGCGCCTATTGCGAAATCAATGTGACAAGCACCTTCCGTTGACCGCTTATCACTGCGCTGCCCCGTTGCCTATCACTTTCCAGCGACGGGCGACCAGCAACTTGAGCTTCTTGCATTCCTGTTCTGCGAGCTCGGCCCCTTGTGCGCGAAGCGCAGTCTCGAGCTCATCGAGCGCAACGCGCGTGCGCGCCGCCTCGAGCTGCGCCTTCAGCGCGTAAAAGAGCGCCGAGTATTCGCCCTGCAGCTCGTGCATCACCGGGAAGGACTTGCGATGGACCGCCGACGGGCCGAGCTCTCGCAGCGCCTGGCGATGCTCCGGCGTGCCGTAGCCCTTGTGAACGGCGAACCCATATCCCGGATACTCGCGGTCGAGCGCTTCCATCATGCGGTCGCGCACCGTCTTGGCGATGATCGAAGCCGCCGCGATCGAGAAGTTGATCCCGTCGCCCTTGTTGAACATGTTTTGCGGCACGTCGACGCCGGGAACGGTACGCGCGTCAACGAGCACGTGCTGCGGACGCCGCGGCAGCGCTTCGACGGCGCGCCGCATCGCCAGAAGACCGGCGTGGTAGATGTTGACGCTGTCGATTTCCTCGACGGAAGCGACACCGAGACCAATGCCCGACGCCTTCGCGCGTATCTCCGATGCAAGCTCGGTTCGCGTCGAGGGATCAAGTTTTTTGGAATCGTCGACGCGCGCGATATTGGTTTCGGGCGGAAACATCACGGCGGCGGCAACGACCGGTCCGGCCAGCGGGCCCATGCCGACTTCGTCGACGCCCGCAATGTCCTGCACGCCGGTTTTCCACAATAGCAACTCGAAGTGCCGCATCGCTTCCAGGCGGAGGCGCTCGTCCCGCTGGCGCTCGTAGCGCTTCTTCAACGCCACGTACAGCCGGCGCACGCCTTGTCGAGAATCGCGCTGCAACCGGTTCAGAACGCGTGCCGATACCAGCTCGCCCTTCTCGAGATAGCGCTGCCGGATCTCGTCGATCGATAGCTCGTCGACGCCACGTACCATGTGTATCGGTCTCCGTCGTAAGGGATCAGGACTGCAGGCGGCGGATCAGAACATCGATCAGATCTTCGCCGTTCGGCGATTTGAGCCGATGCTGGCGGAGTGCGCGCACGAGCTCGGGATTCGCGATTGAGCGATAGTCGGCGCGGATCAGGACGCCGGCGATCGCCCTCTGGACGCCGATCGACCTGGCAAGCGGAAACAAACGCGTCAGCGCATCGAGACTTTCGCGGTCGGACAGTTGATAGTGCGCAAGCGTGTCGAGGGCGCGAACCTGTGCATCGGCGCCTTTCATTCGCGCAATCTCCGCGGTCATCGTGCGGAGCTCATCAGCATCGGCGATCGGATGATGATGAAGGTAGACCTGCGCGATGTGGACGTCTTCATCGTTCGGGCTGGTCAACGCGCGCAGCACGCGCGCCCGCCCCCTCTGCCCTCCCAAACACGCGAGCACCGCGGCGTGGCCGACTGCGTTCGCTCCGGCCGGCAGCGCCGGCAGCCGGTCGAGCTCATCATTGAGCTCGCCGTGTTTATTCAGCGAACAGAACAGTTCGACATCGCCCGGACCGACGACGTTTTGCGCCAGCCGATCGCGCATTATCTGTGCTAGCTCAGCGCGAAGCTCCGCCGACGAAAGCCAGCCCAAGTTACGCGCCAGCTTCACCATGCGAGCGCGGATCGCCGGCTCATCGGCATCGCGCGCAAATTCGAGATAACGCTGGCGCGCGGTCCGATCGCGTGCGATCTCGTCGAGCGCTTCCGATATCGCGGGCACCAGTCGGTCGGTCGCGCTGAGCGATGCGGAATACTTTTCGATGTAGCCTAGGAACATCCGCACCTCCGCCATCTCGCGGTGCAGAAGCTCGTGCACGAAGCCGAGTTTCTGCGCCGCCGACAAACGATTGTCGGAAAAGTGGCAGACGTCGCGCCGATATTCGGACTGCGGATCCGCGTCACTGAGCCCGCTGGCGGAAGTCATCGAGCTGGCCGCAAAGAGTCCGAGCAACTTGGGATTCACGCGCCCGCTGCCGAAATACCCAACGGAGTCGCTCGCCGAGCGGCCAAACGACTCGCCGTTGTTTGCGCCCGATTGAAAGTAGCGGTCCAGCAGAGGTCCGGCCGTCGCTCCGAGCGGCGCCTTCGAGGAGAAGCCGTAGATCAGCGGCACGTTGACGAAGATCTGACGCATTCGATCGCGATTGCTGTCGCCGTGCCGCTCATTCAACACGCGCGACAACCGTTCGACGTCGGCCGGTGAATGGCCGCTGCGAAGCAGACTGCGCCCGACCTCGGCAGATACGGTGTTCTGCGCGTCTCCGTTGAGCGTATTGCAGCCGAAGAGGTAAACCTCCTTCAGCTGGGAAAACAAGCCCGGGCAGGAATCACTGCACGACACCCGCTCCATCTCATCGACGGGCAGATACTCGCGCGTGTCGGGCCGATCGGAGTAGAACTCGTCGCCACCATCGAAATGGCCCGAGATCACGAGCACGTCGCAACGGACACCGGCGCTGCACGCCGATACCAGCCAATCGGGACGGCCTCGCTCGACCAGTTCGACGAACTGGAATTCATCGGCCGGGACGCTCTGGCGAAATATTTCCTTTTCGTCGGGGGAGTTGACGGTGATCGTGCATACCGTTTTCCTGTCGGCCTGCGCTTCATGGAAGCACAGCGAGGCGAGCAAGGCGGCGGCGACAACAACTTTCGGCGAAACGAGCATGGATCGTAGGGCGCGCGGAAAAATCGGGCGCGCTAGTATCGCATGCGGGACGCCGTGACGGCAGGTCCCCGTAACACTCGCCCGGCGATATGTCCGAGCGACAGCGCCCTATCGTCCGGGAACCTGCTTTTCTCGCTCGGGATGACGGTTAGAGCAGCGCCTGGACGCGCCGAATCAGGACGTCGACCATGTCCTCGCTGTTCGACGACTTGCGACGATATTGCCTCAGCAATTGCAGAAGGTCGGCGCTTGCGATCATTTGGTAGTCGGAGCGGAGCAAAATGCCGGCGATTGCCAGTTGAACGCCGACTGACCCGGCCCGCGCGAACAGACGCGTCAGATCTTCCAGGCTTTGGCGGTCGGTGATCCGCTGGCCTGCAAGCGTGTCCAACGCGCGGGCCTGTGCTTTCGCGTCGGTCATTCGCGCGACGCCTTCGGTGACCGCGCGAAGCTCGTCTGCATCGGCGATCGGACGGTGGCGCAAATACACCTGCGCGACCTGCACGTCATCATCGTTTGAACTGCTGAGCGCGCGCAGAATCCGCGCATGACTCTCGGTGCTTCCCAGGCATGAGAGGACGGCTGCACTCGCAGCCCTATCCGCCTGCGCCGGCGACAGTTGCAGGCGGTGAAGCTCATCGTCCAGCTGATGGTCTTGATTGAGCGTGCACGCCAGATCGACCTCGGCCAGGCCGACAGAATTTCGGGTGAGGGAATCCCCGATCGTCCGCATCAATTCCGCACGCAAGTCCGCGGGCGTTAGCCAGCCGAGGCTGTGCGCCAGCTTCAACATACGGGCTCGAGCGGTGGGGGAGTCGGCGTTCCTCGCGAATTCCAAATAGCGGGACCGTGCCCGCTCGTCATGCGCAATCTCGTCGAGCTGCTGCGATACCGCTGATGCTTCCCGGTCGACGTCTCGAAGCGACGCTGTATATCGTTCGATACGGTCGAGAAAGATCCGCACTTCCGCCATCTCACGCCCGAGGATCTGATGCACGAACGCGACCTTTTGTGCCGGCGACAGCTGATCACTCGAGAACTGACAGATGTCGCGACGATAGCTCGCCTGTGGATCGGGGCCGTTCAAGCCGCTGGTCAAGGTCAATGAGTGGCCGGGGAAGTGTCCGATCAGTCTTGAGCTTGCGCGTCCGCTCGCGACTTCGCCGATTCCGGACTGAAAGTAGCGGCTCAAGTTGAATGCCGCAACCGGTCCGAGCGGCGCAACCGATGAAAAGCCATAAATCGCCGGCACGTTCGGAAAAATTTGCCGCATGCGATCGCGGCTGCTATCGCCATAGCGAGCGCTCAATACGTGCGCGAGACGTTCGGCGTCGGCTTGCGGGTGCCCGGCGAGAACGAGATTTCGTGCGATCTCGGCGGCAACTGCATTTTGCCGCTCGGGATTCAGCGTGTTGCAGCCGAATAGATAGACTTCCTTCAACTGCGAAAACAACGTCGAGCACGAGTTGCTGCATGAGGCGCGCTCCATCTCGTCGACGGGAAGGAATTCGTGCGCCTCGACGTGCTCGGAGAAGAACTCGTTTCCGCCGTCGTAGTGGCCGGAGATGACGAGGACATCGCAGCGAATTCGTTGTTGGCAGGCCGATGCCAGCCAATCTGGCCGGCCTCGCTCGACCAGCTCGACGAACTGAAACTTGTCCGGTGGCAAGCTTCGGCGAAACGCCTCCTTTTCGTCCGCGGAATTGACCGTGATCGTGCAGACGGTTTTTTTGTCGCCGTTAGCCTCGTGCGTCCAGGTGCCCGCGAGCAGGGCGGCCAGGCATACCATCAGCGCGGAGCCTGACATCGGCCAACGAATCGTTGGCATCTGCGGACGCCTTCGTTGCATGGGACGGGCGTCGTTCGGGATGGGGTCGACGCGTCGGTGGGTGACGCGGGGATTTCATGCCAATCGCCGTCCGCAGTCCGTCGGAACGATCCGTCATTCGACGTCAGTCTCCGCACGTTTTCGCGGTAGGACGGTCTCGGACGTCGGCGGGGTCCGGCCGCTAACGCCGGAGCGTCAGCTCTTCGAACACGCGCTCGACGCGCGGCTGTTGCGACACCAATATGACGAGAGCCTTGCGCTGGGCGCTTTTGCGAACGCAGCCTTTCAGCGTCACCCATTTGCGCGAGGTCGTAACCCAGACCGACGTGTCGGCGAATCGCTTGTCGGCGGCGATCGCCGCGCGGACCTGCTCATTGATCTCCGGATCGCGCTTGTAAGCCCCGCCGGGCTCGCACGTGCCTTCGAGCGCGCAGCGGGTTCCGCGCTCCGAGCGCGCGTGCGCCTCGGTGCGCATTTGGTCGACCGTCCATTGGCGCGGCTTTGCGGCGGGGCACGCGGCCATTCCGGTGGTGGCCTGTGCGAACGGGTCGAGCTGCACGAGGTCCGCCGCGGGCGCCGAGGCCGAGGCGGCGCTCAGGACTACTACGATGCAAGGTGCAAGACGCACGTCGGCATTCTCGCGCGTTTCGTGCGCCGACCGCCACTTTCGCGCGCCCCCGTGAACGAGGAGAATCGGGCCTTCATCGACGCCCCGGGTGGATTGGCATGAAACGAAGCACCGAGCGATTCTTGACGACGCACACCGGAAGTCTGCCGCGACCCGAGGACCTGGTGCGGACGATGTACGCGAAGGAAGAGGGCGTTCCGGTCGTGCCGGAAGCATTGGCGGCCCGCGTCGCTTCCGCCGTCGAGGAGGTGGTACGCAAACAAGCCGACGCCGGCATCGACATGATCAACGACGGCGAGATGAGCAAGCCGAGCTACGCGACTTACATCAAGGATCGGCTTTCCGGATTCGGCGGCACCGGCAACACGTTCGTCTATCAGGACCTCGTCGAATTCCCCAATCTTGCGAAACGCGTGTTCGGCGATCCGGGACGCTCGCGCCGCAAGACGCCGGCCTGCAACGCACCGATCGGCGTGCGGGACCGCGACGCCGCGCGATCGGATATCGCTCATCTCAAGGCTGCGCTGTCCAAGGTCGGAAAAGAGGACGTCTTCCTCACCGCGGCGTCGCCGGGCGTGATCTCGCTCTTCTTCCGCAACGAGCACTACCCGAGCGACGAGGCCTACCTGTTCGCCATTGCCGACGCGATGCGGTACGAATACGAGACGATCGCGAAGGCGGGCGTGATCCTGCAGATCGATTGTCCGGACCTCGGCATGGGGCGCCACATCCAATATGCAAACCTGAGTCTCGCGGCGTTCCGCAAGAAAGCGGAGCAGCATGTCGAAGCGCTCAATCATGCGGTGGCGCACATTCCACCCGAGCAATTGCGAATGCACTTGTGCTGGGGCAATTACGAGGGACCGCATCATTGCGATGTTCCGCTGGCGGACGTCATCGACATCGTCTTCCGCGCGCGCCCATCGGCGATCGCGTTCGAGGCGGCCAATCCGCGTCACGCGCACGAGTGGAAGCTCTTCGAGACCCTCAAGCTGCCCGAAGGGAAATTGCTGATACCGGGCGTCATCGAGTCCAAGTCGAACTTTATCGAGCATCCGGAGCTGATCGCACAGCGGATCGGTCGCTACGCGAACTTGGTCGGCCGCGAGAACGTGATGGCCGGCAGCGACTGCGGCTACGGCACGTGGGTGGGCCAGGCCGCGGTCGACCCCGACGTTGTCTGGGCAAAAATGGCGGCGATGACCGAAGGCGCGCGGATCGCGTCGCGGGAATTCTGGAAGCGTTGACCGGCGGCAAACACGTCGCTACCTAGCGCGGCGCAAATCCCGTGCGCGAATCTCGCGCCGCCACAGCAACGTCCCTTTCTGGTCATAGCTTTCGAGCGCGATCGTGCGGTCGTTGCCAGGACCGGTCACGCGGATCATGCCTGACTCATGAAGTCGGCGCGATCCGGAAATAGGTGGCCGTTGGTCGTCCGCGATCCCGGCGAGATCGTACCGCTACACCCATCGCGGCGCCCGGTCGAATTGCACGGCCGATTGTGCCGTGCCCCCTCGCAGATTACAATTCGCCGCCATGGGTGTTTCGGTCAATCTGACCCACCACTTCCTGATCGCCATGCCGACAATGGCGGATCCGCATTTTGCGAATACCCTGACCTACGTGTGCGAGCACAACCCCGAGGGTGCGCTCGGCATTGTCATCAACCGACCCATCGAGATGACGCTTTCCGCGTTATTCGAGCAAATCGACGTTCCGCTCGCCAACGAGGTGCTCCGCGAATCGCCAGTGCATTTCGGGGGCCCGGTTCAGATCGACCGCGGATTCGTGCTGCATCGCCCGCTCGGAAACTGGCAATCGACGCTGGCGATCAGCGACGACATGGGACTCACCACGTCGAAGGACGTGCTCGAGGCCGCCGGCCGCGGCGAAGGCCCGAAGGACCTGTTCATTTCGCTGGGCTATGCAGGTTGGTCCGCGGGCCAGCTCGAGCAGGAGCTCGCGCAAAACGCCTGGCTCACTGTCGCGGCCGATCCCGACGTGCTGTTCGATCTGCCGCCCGAGGGGCGGCTGCCCGCCGCGATGCGCCTGTTGGGCATCGATTTTTCCAGGTTGTCCGACGACGTCGGGCACGCGTGACGCAGCGTGGCCTCGATCCCGGACGCGACGGTGCTCGCGTTCGATTTCGGCACGCGGCGGATCGGCGTCGCGGTGGGGAACACGCTCACTCGCGTCGCACATCCGTTATCGACGATCGAAGCGGGATTGGCGTCGCGCATGCGCGCGATCGGCGCGCTGATCGACGAATGGCAGCCGCAGCAGCTCGTCGTGGGTTTGCCGACGCACGCCGACGGAACGCCGCACGCGATGACCCGGAGCGCGCAACGCTTCGCCGCCGACCTCGCGAAACAATTCGAGCTGCCTGTGGCGCTGGTGGACGAGCGCTGGACCACCGAGGCCGCGCAAGACGAGCTTCGCGCCGAGCGCCGCGGCCGCGATGGCCGTGCGATGCGCGACCAGGTCGCCGCGCAACTGATCCTGCAGGCCTATTTCGATGAGCGCCGTACCCCATCACGAGATGCCTGACGCCGAGGCCGCGCTGGTCGCGCTGGCCGAGCGGATGCGGGGCGCGGTCGACCACAGCGCTGCATTCGTCGGAATTTACTCGGGGGGCGCCTGGCTCGCCGAGCGGCTTGCCGCGCTGATCCCGGGCGAGCACGCCGTCGGGTTCATCGACGTTTCGTTCTATCGCGACGACTACGCGCGCACCGGGCTCAAGGGCGGCGCGAAGCGCACCGCGCTCCCGTTCGACGTCGACGGCGCGACGATCGTCCTCGTCGACGACGTGCTCTATACAGGGCGCAGCGTTCGCGCAGCGATCAACGAGCTATTCGATTTCGGACGGCCCGAGCGAATCGAACTGGCGGTACTGATCGATCGCGGCGGTCGAGAGCTGCCGATCGAGCCGGACTACGTCGGCGCACGGCTCGCCGTCGCGCGGAGCTTGTCGATCGTGCTGTCGAAGGACCCCGGCGGCACGCTGTCGCTCGCGGTCGAGCCGACGACCGGGAACTAGGGCGATGCGCAATCCCCAACTCAACGCGAACGGCGAGCTGACGCACCTCTTGACGCTCGAGGGCCTGCCCGCCGACGTGATCCGGCACATCCTCGACACCGCGGAGCCGTTCGCGTCGATCGGCGAGCGCGAGGTGAAGAAAGTGCCGCTGCTGCGCGGCAAGGCGGTGTTCAACCTCTTTTTCGAGAACTCGACGCGCACGCGGACCACGTTCGAGATCGCGGCGAAGCGGCTGTCAGCGGACGTCATCAACCTCAACATCGGCGTGTCGTCGACGTCGAAAGGCGAGACGCTGCTCGACACCGTCGATAACCTGGTCGCGATGAACGCCGACATGTTCGTCGTTCGCCATTCGCAATCCGGCGCACCGCACTTGATCGCGGCGCACTTGAACGCGCACCGGCAGACCCACGTGCACGTCGTCAATGCCGGCGACGGCCGCCACGCGCACCCGACGCAAGGCCTGCTCGATCTCTACACGATCCGCCATTACAAGCACGACTTCCATGCGCTGACGGTTGCGGTGGTCGGCGATGTCCTGCATTCGCGCGTCGCACGCTCGCTGATCCACGGGCTGACGACGCTCGGCACGCCCGAGGTGCGCGTGATCGGTCCCCGCACACTGCTGCCAACGCGCGTCGAAGCGATGGGCGTCAAGGTTTTCCACGACATGCGGCAGGGTCTTGCGGATTGCGACGTCGTCGTGATGCTGCGATTGCAGAGCGAGCGGATGAAAGGCGCGCTGTTGCCGTCGGCCGGCGAATACTTCAAGCATTACGGACTCACGCAAGACAAGCTCGCGCTCGCCAAGCCGGACGTGATCGTCATGCATCCGGGACCGATGAACCGCGGCGTGGAAATCGATTCGGCGGTGGCCGACGGCGCGCGCTCGGTCATTCTGCCGCAGGTGACATTCGGCATCGCGGTGCGGATGGCAGTGATGAGCATCATCGCGGGGAATTGATGGGCCCCCACGCTTGCGGCTTCGCCACTGCGCTGCCCCCAGGGGGAGCAATTCGCGCCTTGGCACGGCCCGGCGGCGCGAATGAAGGACCCCCACGCTTGCGGCTTCGCCGCTGCGCTGCCCCCAGGGGGAGCAATTCGCGCCTTGGCACGCCCCGGCGGCGCGAATGAAGGGATGAGGGTCCCCGAGTGAAAATCGAGATCAAAAATGGCCGCGTGATCGATCCGGCGCAGGGCATCGACCGCGTGACGTCGCTGTTCGTCGCCGCCGGCAAGATCGCGGGCATGGGCGCGGCACCGGCCGGTTGGCACGGGAACCGCGTGATCGACGCCCGCGGCCTCGTCGTCTGTCCGGGACTGATCGACGTCTCGGCGCGATTGCGCGAACCGGGTTTCGAATACAAGGCGACGCTCGAGTCGGAAATGGACGCGGCGATCGCGGGCGGCGTCACCAGCCTCGCGTGCCCGCCGGACACCGATCCGCCGCTCGACGAGCCGGGCCTGGTCGAAATGCTGAAGCATCGCGCGCGCCTTCTCAATCTGGCGCACGTGTATCCGATCGGCGCGTTGACGGTGCAGCTGGGTGGCACGACGCTGACCGAGATGGGCGAATTGACGGAGGCCGGCTGCGTGGCGTTTTCGCACGCCGACGTGCCGCTCGTCGACACGCAGGTGCTGTTCCGCGCGATGCAGTACGCGGCGACGTTCGGCCATCGCGTCTGGTTGCGGCCGCAGGATCCGCATCTCGGCCGCGGCGGCGTCGCGCACGACGGCGAGGTGGCGACGCGGCTCGGACTCGCCGCGATTCCGTCGTCCGCGGAGACGATCGCGCTCGCGACGATCTTCGCGCTGATTCGCGATACCGGCGTCCGCGTCCACCTGTGCCGATTGTCGTCCGCGGAAGGTGTCGCGATGGTTCGCGCGGCCAAGCGGGAGGGATTGCCGGTGACTTCCGACGTCGCGATCCACCACCTCCATCTGTGCGACGTCGACATCGGCTGGTTCGACTCGCATGTGCACCTCAAGCCGCCGCTTCGCGGCACGAGCGATCGCGCGGCGCTCCGGGTGGGCGTGGCCGACGGCACGATCGACGCGATCTGCTCCGATCACACGCCTGTCGACGACGATGCCAAGCAGCTTCCGTTCGCCGAAAGTGAAGCCGGCGCGACCGGGCTCGAACTTCTGCTGCCGCTGACGCTCAAATGGGCTGCCGAGGAGCGCTTGGGCCTTCCCGCCGCCCTTGCAAAAATTACGCGCGCGCCTGCACTGCTGCTCGACATCGACGCCGGAACGCTCTCAACCGGTCATCCGGCGGACGTGTGCATTTTCGATCCGGCGGCGCATTGGAAGGTCGAGCCCGCGGCGCTCAAGAGCCAAGGGAAGAACACGCCATTTCTCGGTTTCGAATTGCCGGGACGGGTGCGCCATACGCTGGTCGACGGCGTGGCGGTCGGCGGAGATTCATCGATGCCGGCTAATTCTTGAGCGCGACTTTCCAGGACTGCCTAGACACGCGACCGACTGCCCGTCGCGTCAGCGCCGTAACGTCGCGACGAGGCGCTGCGGATGTAGAAGCAGGTCGAGCGCGATCCGGATGTCGCGTGTGACCACGCTCGCCGCGCCGAGCGCGGAAAGAGCGGTCCCCTCGTCGCCCAGCACGACGATCGACAGTCGCGCGACCTTGAGCATGTCGCGGTCGTTTTGCCCATTGCCGATCGCGACGGTGCACGCCGCGCCGCATTTGTTCACGTAGGCCGCCTTCGCCGCGGCCTGATTTCCGGGTGGAAGCACCGAGAGGCACCCCTCGAGGCCGGACAGTCCCTCGCGCGCGGTGCCGAACGTGTCGGCGGTGACCACGTGCAGGGTGAGTTGG
>CATPAO010000241.1 GCA_955652025.1 Casimicrobiaceae bacterium | reverse complement strand
GCCTGGGCGATCCTTAACGGGCTACGCGAGCCGGTCGCAAGCTTACGTGTTCGCGCGGGGAATTCAATGCGGCGATCAATCCCCCAGTTCGGCGACGATCTTCCGCACGTCATCGGGTCCCGCAGCCTGCCGTGCGACGATGCCCATTCGCGCGGCGCCCTCGACATTGATCGCGTTGTCGTCGACAAAGAGAACGCGCTTCGCCGGGACACGCATGGTCCCCAGCACATGCTCGAAGTAGTCGCGGTCGGGTTTCACGCGGCCGATCGCATGCGACGGGAAATTGTCGGCGAATGCCCGATCGAGCGACCATTCGTTGCGAAACCGCCGCCAATGAATTTCGTTGGTGTTGGAGACGCTGGCGAGCCGAAAGCGCGGTGCGAGCGCTTCAAGAAGATCCATCGCGCCGGGGAATAGCGCCCGCGGCCACCGGGTGAACTCGCGCAGGAATTCGTCGGGCGTGACCGGCAGCGCGAATTCGACGACGGCATCGGCGGCGAACGCGTCGGGCGACGACACGCCCGTCTCGAAGCGCCGCACCGCCGGTGAATGCAGCCACCGCCGCCAAAGCTCGGTCGAGTCGCCGATGCCGCGCGACCACGACAGCATTTGCCCGATCCCGGAGAGCTCGACCAGCACGCCGCCCAGGTCGAACAGGATCGCGTCGATCGGACGCGCGCTCATCCCGATCGTCCGGACGCGACCACGAGGCAACGCGCGCTCCGTCGTGCCAGCGTCACAAGATGTAACGTGACAAGTTGTCGTCGCCGGCGATGCCGGCCAGGCGTTCGTCGACGAACGCGGCGTCGATCGCAATCGTGTCGCCGGTGCGGCGCGCGGCGTAATACGACACGTCCTCGAGCAAGCGCTCCATCACCGTGTAGAGCCGGCGCGCGCCGATGTTCTCCTGCTTTTCGTTCACTGCGTGCGCGATCTCTGCAAGGCGGCGGATGCCGTCGGCCTTGAAGTCGAGGTGGACCTGCTCGGTCGCGAGCAGTGCTTCGTACTGGCGGGTGAGACACGCGTCGGTCGAGGTCAGGATCCGTTCGAAATCCTCGACGGTCAGCGGCGAGAGCTCGACGCGGATCGGCAGCCGGCCCTGCAATTCGGGAATCAAGTCCGAGGGCTTCGACAAATGGAACGCGCCCGACGCGATGAACAGCACGTGGTCGGTCTTGATCATGCCGTACTTCGTCGAGACGGTGGTGCCCTCGACCAGCGGCAGCAGGTCGCGCTGCACACCCTGCCGCGAGACATCGGCACCCTGCATGTCCGAACGCGCGGTGATCTTGTCGATCTCGTCGATGAACACGATGCCGTTCTGCTCGGCGGCCGCGAGCGCCTTCGATTTGATGTCGTCATCGTTGATGAGCTTCGCGGCTTCCTCGTCCGTCAGCTGGCGCAGCGCCTCGGCGACGCTCATTTTTTTCATCTTCCGCCGGCCGCCGCCGATCTGCTGGAACATGCCTTGAATCTGACTCGTCAGGTCTTCCATGCCCGGCGGCGCCATGATCTCCATCTGCGGCGGCAACGCGGAAATCTCGATTTCGATCTCCTTGTCGTCGAGCGCGCCTTCACGCAGCATCTTGCGGAATTTCTGCCGCGTCGCCGAGTCTGTCGGCTTCAAGTCTTCGAAGTTGACCTCGCGCACCGGCGGCAACAGCACGTCGAGGACGCGCTCCTCGGCCGCATCCGCAGCGCGATCGCGCACCTTTTTCGTCTCTGCGTCGCGCGTTTGCTTGACCGCGACCTCGGCCAGATCGCGAATGATCATGTCGACGTCGCGCCCGACGTAGCCGACTTCGGTGAACTTGGTCGCCTCGACCTTGACGAAGGGCGCGTCGGCGAGGCGTGCGAGGCGCCGCGCGATCTCCGTCTTGCCGACGCCGGTCGGACCGATCAGCAGGATGTTCTTGGGTGTGATTTCCTGACGCAGCGGCTCCGCCACCTGCTGCCGCCGCCAGCGGTTGCGCAAAGCGATCGCCACGGCGCGCTTTGCGGCATCCTGCCCGACAATGTGCTTGTCGAGCTCGGATACGATCTCTTCGGGGGTCATCGGACACGACATGATCGGGCAGGACCGGAATGGCCGGCGGTGAGCGGCTGGCGCATTCTAGCGCGAGTGTCACGCGCGTCCGACTGTGTCATACAAGTTCGAGGCGATCGTCGAATCCATGCGCGAATGGAAAGCCGTTCCATCGCCAACTCCCAAATTGGTGCGCGCGATTGGTGTTTGTCATCGTCTCGACGCACCGCGCCGCGATCATCGCCGCACAAATTTCATTGCCGCGCGTCTGATACTTCCCAACCTCGCGCGGGATTTGGTACATTCGCGCGCCTGCACGTTCGATTTAAGACTTGGCGTTCGAACCAAGCGATCGCGGTTACGTAGTCGACGTTCGCATCTTTTCCGGAGGAATCATGTTGTCACGCCATTTCGCCATTTCCGCGCTCGCGCTTCTCATTCCGATATCCGCGAACGCCGCAACGCGTTGCGAGCAGATCCAGGAAAGAATCGGCGCGAGTCTCGCCGACGTCTTGTGCTTTGAAAGCGCCGACCTGACGACCAATAACATCGTCACAACGCCGCAAAACAATTCCATTGTCGGATTGCCAGCGCTCGCTTTCACGCCGCGGACCGACCGGAACGTCATTTCGCCCAACCCGCCGGACCGCACGCCCATCACCAAGGCGGTGCCGGGCATCCAATTGGAGGCCCGTTTCGCGGACGACCCGACGGGCCAAGGCCGTTTTCTCGTTCGGCTCCCCGACGATTGGAATGGTAATCTCGTCGTCGCCGGCGCCTCCGGTACGCGCAGCGAATACAACGGAGACTTCGCGTGGAGCGATTACGTTCTGCAGAAAGGCTACGCGTACGCGTCGCAGAACAAGGGTGTCCTGAACCTGAAGCTGGTCGGCGTGTCGCCGACACCGCCCGCGACCGATCCGACGCCCTGCCGCCTCAACCCGGCTTCGACCGTTTGGGTCCATTTCTTCGACAACGATCCCGAAAAGCCCTTCACGCAGTGGACGCAATACATCATCAGCGGCGCGCAGCTCGCGCAGTCGGCGGTGAAGGCGCACTACAACCACTTCCCGCGGCGGACGTACGCCGTCGGCACGTCGAACGGCGGCTACCAGGTGCGCCGCGCGATGGAGGAGGCGCCGAACCTGTTCGATGGCGGCGTGGACTGGGAGGGGACCTTCATCGATCCCAACGGCCCCAACATCCTGATCGACCTGCCGCCCGCGATCAAGAATTACCCGGACTACGTGCTGTCAGGCTTCGATCCGAACAGCACCGCAGCCAAGAATATCGTGGCCGCCGGTTATCCGCCGGACATCGTGAGCGGCGGCGTGTCTCTTTGGGGCCTGTATTGGGCGCAATTCTGGGAAGTCACGCAATGCCAATGGCAGAAACGTTTCGATCCGGGCTGGGTCACGTACGTGGATGGACCGAACAATGTGCAAGGGACGGGCGGCTATGACTACTTTTCACGCGTCGCGCAGGAGCCGTCGATAGCTGGAGCGGTCGCGGCGGTGGCCACGACCGGGAAGATCAAGAAGCCGCTCATCACCGTAGCCGGCACGATGGACGCGCTGTTGCCGATCAAGCGCGGCGCGCGCGCGTACGAGGCTGTCGTCGACGCGTCCCGCCAAGGCAACAACGAGCAGCGGTCCGCGCAGTATCGTCTCTACGAAGTCCAGAACGGCAATCACATCGAAACGTTCAAGGGCACGTTCAAAACGCAGTTGGAATACATTCAACCGCACGCGCAGAAGGCGTTCGATCTGCTGGTGGAGCACGTCGAAAACGGCGGTACGCTGCCGCCGAGCCAATGTGTGCCGCGCGGCGGCGCGATCGCCGGCACGCCGGCGCAGCCCGGGCATTGCGCGAATCTTTACGCGCCCTGACGTCGAAGGCGCTCGCAACGTGTGCAAGGACCCGGCCCGCGCGGCGGGGTTTTTGCATGCGCGTTTGGCAATGCGGGTCGCGTCGCCTATGATGGCGGCTCCTCATCCAACCGGCGGCGGCACGACCGAACACGCCACCTGCCGCCGACCAAGCGATCGATGATTCGTAGAAGGCAAATCGGATCGGCCCGGGCGAT
>CATPAO010000240.1 GCA_955652025.1 Casimicrobiaceae bacterium | reverse complement strand
CTCTTCGGCATGCTCGGGGGGCAGGCCCTGGTCGGCCGCCGTCGCAAGGGCCGCGGCGAGCACCGGCGCGTGCACCGATGCGGCGAAGCGCTCGATGACCGCCGCGGTCGAGTCCGGACCGGCCTCTTCCGAACATGCCTCGACGAGCGCCGCGAGCGCGTTGCCTTCCGGCGTGCCGTCGGCCGGGCGCGGCAGGTCTATGGACGGCACCAATTCCGGTTTGAGCAGGATCGCCTGGATCAGTTCGCGCGTGAGCGACGGTGCGCGGCGAACCCCCGGACGAGATCCGGTCGCTCTCGCGCGTGGTCCCGCGGCGGGACCGTCGCCGGTATCGCTCGCCAGCAGCGGGGACAGCTCGCCGGCGGAGAGTCCGGAGAGATCGGCAACCTGTCGGCGGAGAAGTGCCGACAAAATCGGCGCGTTGATTTCCGCAAGCATCGGGCGTGCCGCCGCAACGAGCGCGGCGCGTCCTTCCGCCGTCGTCGGTGGGTGCTGCGCAGCCAGCGTTGTCATCAAGTATTCGGACAGCGGAACGGCGTTCTCGAGTGCGCGTTCGAACACCGCTTTGCCGCGCTTTCGCACGTAGTCGTCCGGGTCCTCGCCGTCCGGGAGGAAGAGGAAGCGCGCATTCTTGCCGTCCGTCAGCACCGGCAGTGTGTTCTCGAGCGCGCGCCATGCGGCCTTGCGTCCCGCAGCGTCGCCGTCGAAGCAGAACACGACGGCGTCGGCCATCCGGAACAGCTTGTGCGCGTGCACCGGCGTGGTGGCGGTTCCGAGCGTCGCGACCGCGTATTCGACGCCATGCTGCGCCAAGGCGACGACGTCCATATACCCTTCGACGACGACGACCCTCCCAGCCTCGCGGATCGCATTTCGCGCCAGGAAAAGACCGTACAGCTCCCGTCCCTTCGAGAACAGCGCCGTCTCGGGCGAGTTCAGGTATTTGGGCTCGCCGTCGCCCAGCACGCGACCGCCGAAGCCGATCACCCGGCCGCGGCTGTCGTGGATCGGGAACATCACGCGGTCGCGAAACCGGTCGTAGCGCTTGCCGCCATCGCCTTCGACGACCAGTCCGGCCTGGACCAAGGTCGCGTCGTCATAGCTGGGGAACACCGAGGGGAGCGATTGCCACGCCTCCGGCGCGTATCCGATGCCGAAGTGCGCCGCGATCGAGCCGGTCAGCCCGCGTCCCTTCAGATAATCGATGGCGCGCGGCACGTCCTTCAGCTTGGCGCGATAGAACTTGGCCGCCGTCAGCAACGCGGCGGCGATTTCCGCGGTCTCGTCGCGGCGCGCCTTTTCCCCGTCGCGCTCGACCCGGGGCACGTCGAGCCCCGCTTCACGCGCCAGCTCGTCGACCGCTTCCGGGAACGACTTGCCGCCATGCTCCATCAGGAATCCGACCGCCGTCCCGTGCGCGCCGCAACCGAAGCAGTGATAGAACTGCTTGGTAGGACTGACGGTGAACGACGGGGTCTTTTCGCTGTGGAACGGGCAGCACGCCTGATAGTTGGCGCCCGCCTTCTTGAGCGGAACGTAGCGGTCGATGACGTCGACAATGTCGACACGGCCCAGCAGCGTCGAAATAAAATCGTTTGGAATCATCGACTTGTGGCTACTGGCCTAAATCGAAGCAGCGCCAAGTGCGGCCGGACGGGAGGTCCGACCGCACGGACGCGCCACACGGCAGGGAACGCTTCGAATTATAGGCCGCCGCGCGACTTAAGGAAGGGATGGCCGCGGACAATCCGGCGCCGCTCGTCGGGTCGGGCGGCAACTTCGAAATCAGCGCGCCAATTGCGCTTTGACTTGCGCCGAAACCGCCGCCATGTCCGCGCGCCCGGCGAGCTCGGCCTTAAGCTCGGCCATAACCTTGCCCATGGTGGCGGGTCCGCTCGCACCGGTGCGGGCAATGACGGCGGCAATCGTCGCGTCGATTTCGGCGGCGGAAAGCGCTGCGGGGAGGTACGTCTGCAGCACGCCGATTTCAGCGCGCTCGGCGTCGGCCAGATCCTTGCGCTTGCCCGCCTCGAATTGGCCGATGGCGTCCTTCCGCTGCCTGACCATCTTGTCGATGATCGCGAGGACGTCCGCGTCGGACATGTCTTTGCGCTCATCGACTTCGCGTTGCTTGATGGCGGCCAGCAGGAGCCGGATCGCGGACAGTCGCGCCGTGTCCCTCGCGCGCATCGCGGTCTTCATGTCCTCGGTGATCCTGGCCTTGAGCGTCATGTGCGGTTTCCCTAAGGCGGTTGGCGTAAGACGGTTGCCGCAAAACAAGAAAGGGGCGAATCGCTTCGCCCCCTTTTTATTGTCTTGCGGTGATTCCGCCGGTCAGTAGAGCTTAGGCGGCAGCTGCTGGCTGCGGAGCCGCTTGTAGTGGCGCTTGATGGCAGCGGCTTTTTTGCGCTTGCGTTCGGACGTCGGCTTTTCGTAGAACTCGCGGGCGCGAAGTTCGGTCAGGAGGCCGGTCTTCTCGATCGTGCGCTTGAAGCGGCGAAGCGCGGCCTCGAAGGGCTCGTTTTCACGTACGCGAACGCTGGTCATAAATATCGGGTTTGTTAGGTGACGAAATTCGGGTTCAGCCCATAATTGTAGCAGCGGCGGGCTCACCGAGCAACAGGCCCCGTACAATCGTCGCCATGCGCGTGCTCGGATTGGAAACTTCTTGCGACGAGACCGGGGTCGCGGTCTACGACAGCGAACGCGGGCTGCTGGCGCATGCGCTCCATTCGCAAGTCGCCATGCACGAAGCGTTCGGCGGCGTCGTCCCCGAGTTGGCGTCGCGCGATCACGTGCGGCGAATCGTTCCACTGATGCAGAAAACGCTGGCCGAGGACGACGTCGAGCTCGCCGATCTGGACGGCATCGCCTACACGCAGGGTCCGGGATTGGCGGGCGCGCTGCTGGTCGGCGCGAGCGTCGCGAACGCGCTGGGCTACGCGCTTCGCAAGCCCGTCATCGGCATCCACCATCTCGAAGGGCACCTGTTGTCGCCGTTGCTCGCCGATCCGAAACCAGCGTTTCCTTTCGTCGCGCTGCTGGTCTCGGGCGGACATACGCAGCTCTTCGATGTCGCCGCGGTTGGCCGCTATCGGCTGCTCGGCGATACGCAGGACGACGCCGCCGGCGAAGCGTTCGACAAGACCGCCAAGCTCCTGGGATTGCCCTATCCCGGCGGTCCGGCGCTGGCCCGGTTGGCGGAGCGCGGGCGCGCGGGCTCCCTACGGTTGCCGCGACCGATGCTCGATTCCGGCGATCTCGATTTCAGCTTTTCGGGCCTCAAGACCGCGGTGTTGACGCTCGCGCGCCGCGAAGCCGGCGGCGCCGATCCCATCGCGTTGCCCGATGCGCGCAAGGCGGATATCGCGCGCGAATTCCAGGCGGCGGTCGTCGACGTGCTCGTGGCGAAGTCGATCGCGGCGCTCGACGCGACCGCGCGCACGCGTCTCGTCGTGGCGGGCGGCGTCGGAGCGAATCGCGAGCTCCGTGTGCGGCTTATCGCCGACGTCGCGCGCCGCGGCGGCGAAGCGTTCTTCCCGGACCTCGCGTTCTGCACCGACAACGGCGCGATGATCGCGCACGCCGGCGCATTGCGCCTCGCGTTCGGGATGCCGCAGGACTACCGCTTCGACGTGCGTCCGCGCTGGCCGCTCGACGCGCTCGCCGCGCCGGCCTGAAGCGATCAACGGCCGATCGTGCGCTCGCGGCCGGCCAGCAGTTCGCGGATGTTGGTGCGATGGCGCCAGAACAGCAGCAGCGCGACCGGCACCGTCGTCCACGCGATCAGCGAAGCGCCGAAGACGTAGAACATGCCGAGCGGCAGCAGCGTCGCGGTCACGAGCGCGGCGGCCGAACTGATCTTGAAGCCGAACGCGAGCGTCAGCCAGACGACGGCAAGCACCACCCCGAGCGGCCAATACAGCGCGAAGACGATCCCGGCCGCGGTGGCCACACCTTTGCCGCCGGCGAACTTGTGGAACACCGGATACAAATGGCCGATGAACACGGCGAGCGCGGCGGCGGCTACAGTCGACTCGGCAGCACCGGTTAGCGGCGCCAACAATTGCGCCGCGAAAACAGCGACGAAGCCCTTGACGCCGTCGCCCAGCAACGTCAACAGCGCAGCCGCCTTGTTGCCGCTGCGAAGCACGTTCGTCGCGCCGGGATTGCCCGAGCCGTATTCGTGCGGGTCGGGGAGGTCGAACAGGCGGCTCACGACGACGGCGAACGACACGGAGCCGATCAGATAGGCGGCAACGACGATGAGCGCGAACGCCAACACGTTTTCGTTTATCCAGGGTCGGGTAGAATCGACCGCGATTCTACGTGACGTCCCATCTGACTCGCGCGGCCATGAATTCCATCTTCATTCACGATCTGCGCGTCGAGACCAAAATCGGTGTTTACGAGTGGGAGCGGCATCTGCCGCAGACGATCCGCATCGACCTCGAAATCGGACTGCCGTCGGCGCGGCCATTCACGTCGGGAGATTTCGCCGACGCCGTCGACTACGCGGCGGTCGTCGAACGGATCAAGGCGTTGGCCGCGAGCAATCCGCATCCGCTCGTCGAGCGCTTCGCCGAAAGCATCGCGCAACTCGTGCTCGACGAGTTCGGCGCGCCTTCGGTCAAGGTGCGGGTGGCAAAACTCGCGCCGCTGCCCGGCGTGCGCGAGCTGGGTGTGCAGATCGAGCGCCAGCGCGCGTCGGGTTAACCGTCGCCCTGCGCGAGCAACGCGGCGTTGCCGCCGGCGGCAGCCGTGTTGACGGTGAGCGTCCGCTCGACGGCGAAGCGGAACAGGTAATGCGGACCGCCGGCCTTGGGTCCGGTGCCGGACAATCCCTCGCCACCGAAGGGCTGCACGCCGACGACGGCGCCGATCATGTTGCGGTTCACGTAGAGGTTGCCGACGCGCGCGCGACCGACGATGCGATCGACCGTCCTATCGATGCGGCTGTGGATGCCGAGCGTGAGGCCATAGCCCAACCCGTTGATCGCGTCGGTGAGCGCGTCGATCTGCCCGGCGCGGAAGGTCACGACGTGCAGGATCGGTCCGAAGACTTCACGCTTCATCCGTGCAAGGCTGCCGATGACGATCAGTGTCGGCGCGACGAACGTTCCATGCGCGCACGCCGCCGGCAGCCGCGCGCGGTAACGGACCTGCGCTTCCGCGTGCATCGCATTGACGTAACGCTCGAGCGCGGCGCGCGCATCTTCGTCGATCACCGGGCCGACGTCGGTCGCGGCGTTCGCGGGATCGCCGATGACGAGCTCGTCCATCGCGCCCTCGATCAATTCGAGCACGCGCGGCGCGATGTCTTCCTGCAGGCACAACACCCGGAGCGCCGAGCAGCGTTGTCCCGCGCTGTTGAACGCCGAGAACACCGCGTCGTTGACGACCTGCTCCGGCAGCGCCGAGCTGTCGACGATCATCGCGTTCTGGCCGCCGGTCTCCGCGATCAACGGCACGATCGGCGATCGCGCCGCCAGCATCCGTGCGATCGCGCTCGCGACCTCGGTCGATCCGGTGAACGCGACGCCGGCCACCCGCGCGTCCGCGCAGAGCGCCGCGCCGACGATCTCGCCCGCACCGGGCAGAAGCGCCAGCGCGTCCGCGGGAACGCCCGCCTGGAGCAGACAACGGACCGCGTGCGCCGCGGTGAGCGGCGCCTGCTCGGCGGGTTTGGCGGCCACGGCATTCCCGGTCGCGAGCGCCGCGGCGACCTGGCCCGTGAAGATCGCCAGCGGAAAATTCCACGGCGAGATGCAGGCGAACACGCCGCGGCCGTGGAGCGCGAGCGTGTTCGCTTCGCCGGTCGGGGAGGGAAGCGGCAAAGGCGCGGCGAAATGCCGTCGCGCGCCGACAGCGTAGTAGCGGCAAAAATCGGCGGCCTCGCGCACCTCGGCGATCGCGTCGCCGCGCGCCTTGCCCGCTTCGCGCGCGAGCAACGCGACGAAGATGTCACGTGCGGCCTCGATCGTGTCGCCGACGCGATCGAGGATCAGGGCGCGTTCTTCCCCGCCGAACGCGTCCCAGTTCCTCTGGCCGTCGACCAGGCCACGCAAGGCGCGGTCGACGGTTGCGGCATCGGCCTCGACGACAGTGCCGATGCGCACGCGGCGATCCGCGGGATCGAACATAACGCGCGCCGTGCCGGTCGCCGACGCTCGGGTGAGCATCGGCGTCGCGACCCACTCGCGTCCCGCCGAGTCGGCCAGCGAAGCATCGAGCGCCGACATCGCGTCCTGGTCGGCGAGCGACACGCCGGCAGAGTTGCGCCGCTCGTCGCCGAAGAGGTCGATCGGCAGCGGCAATGCCGGCGCCGGTGCGAAATCCCACTCGCGGGCGCGCACGACCGGGTCGGCGACGACGTCATCGATCGACACCGACGGATCGGCGATTCGGTTGACGAACGACGTGTTGGCGCCGTTTTCCAAGAGCCGCCGCACAAGGTAGGGCAAGAGATCCTGGTGGCTTCCCACCGGCGCGTAGACGCGGCACGCGCGAGCCTGCCCCGCCGCCGGATCGATCACTTGCGCGTAGAGCGATTCGCCCATGCCGTGCAGCCGCTGGAATTCGATTTCGGCCGCGCCCACCGTCTTGGCGCGCGCGACGATCCACGCGATGGTGTGCGCGTTGTGGGTCGCGAACATCGGATACAAAAGAGGCCCGGCCTCGAGCATCGCGCCGGCACAGGCGAGATATGAGATGTCGGTGTGCGCCTTGCGCGTGAACACCGGGTAGCCGGCCAAGCCTTGCACCTGCGCGCGCTTGATTTCCGTGTCCCAGTACGCGCCCTTGACAAGGCGTACCGGAATCCGGACTCCGGATTCGCGCGCGAGCGCGCAGAGCCAGTGCACGACGGGACGGCCGCGCTTCTGATACGCCTGCACCGCGACGCCGAGGCCCTCCCATCCGGCGAGCGACGGGTCGCGCCGCGCGCGGGCGAAGAGCTCCAGCGACAGCTCGAGCCGCTCGGCTTCCTCGGCGTCGATCGTCATGCCGATGCCGCCATCGCGAGCGGTACGCGCGAGCAGGACGATCGAAGGCGTGAGCTCGGCTAGCACGCGCCCGCGTTGTGCATATTCGTAGCGCGGGTGGAGTGCGGAGAGCTTGACCGAAATGGACGGCTGCGCGTAGACCGACGCGGCGCGATCGGCGACGCCGGCGCCGATCGTCGCGATCGCATCGCCGTACGCGGCGAGATAGCGTTTGGCGTCGGCGGCCGTGAGCGCGGCTTCGCCCAGCATGTCGTACGAATAACGGTAGCGCGCGCTGTCGCCCTGGCGGCTTCGCGCGAGCGCCTCGCCGATCGTCCGCCCCATGACGAATTGCTCGGCCATCACTTTCATCGCCTGGCGGAGGGCGACTCGGACGATCGGTTCGCCCGCGCGGGCCACGAGCCGCTCGTACCACGCCTTCGGATCGCGCGCGTGATCGGCGTCGATGCGCGTCAGGCGGCCGGTCAGCATCAGGCCCCATGTCGAAGCGTTGACGAGCAGCGAGTCCGACGCGCCGAGGTGCCGCTCCCAATCGCCGCGCGAGAGCTTGTCGCGGATCAGGAGGTCGGCCGTTTCGGCGTCGGGAATGCGCAGCAGCGCTTCGGCGATGCACATCAAGAGGACGCCTTCTTGCGTCGACAGGTCGTATTGATGCAGGAAGGATTCGACGCCGGCGTTTCCCTGCTGGTGTTCGCGCACGCCCTCGACCCACGTGCGCGCGGAAGCGGCGATCGACGCGGCGGTGGTTTTGTCGACGGCGGCATCTTGCGCGAGGCGCGCGACCAGCGGACGCTCGTCGGCGAGAAACACGGCGCGAATCGCCGCGCCGTCCGGCGCTACCGGCAACAGCGGCATCGATTCGAAAGAGTTCGGCACACTTCGCAATCCGGTTTCGATGACGTCGATCGATCGCACCATTCAGCGGAGCCCGTTCAGAATGTCGATCGTCGTGAGGCGCAGGCGCTGAATTTCGTCGGTGATCTTGATCATCGCGTTCTTGTCGTTTTCGAGCGTGTCGACGTTGTC
This sequence comes from Casimicrobiaceae bacterium, assembly GCA_955652025.1. Lineage (GTDB taxonomy): Bacteria > Pseudomonadota > Gammaproteobacteria > Burkholderiales > Casimicrobiaceae > VBCG01. The sequence goes on along the minus strand of CATPAO010000240.1, from coordinate 6,081 downwards.
GCGCCACGCGGCGAGCAGCCCGTCGGCTTCGGCGGGACCCGGCGCCGGCAGCACCTGCGCCAGGTCGCGGATGTAGTTCAAGCGCGCCCAGCCTTGCGTCGGATCTCCCAGCAGGCGATCTTTCTTGAAATGGGCGTACTCGACGACGATCTGCGCTTCGCCCAGGTTCTTGAGCGTCTCGAACGCCGCAGCGCGCACGTTGTGGTTGATCTCGGTCTTTTCGTTGCGGTGTGTGTTGTACGCCATTCCTGACAGCGCGACGATCACGCTGACGATGGCGACAATGTTGGCGCGGATCTGGGACCACAGCCATTTGTAGTTCATGGGCTCTCCGGTGCAGGGGATTCGGGCATCAGCGATACGCGACCATCGGCACGCCCCGCGGCAGTGCCCAATGGATGCCGAACGGCAGATAGGGCTCGTCGGCGACTCGAACCCGCGCGAATCCAGCGCGCGCGAACTCGCGTTCCAGCGATGCGCGCGAAAAGCGTCTCATCTCGAGCGTCGCACCCGGTCCGCCGTGAAAAATGAGATTGTCGTACACGGTCACCGTACCGTCGGCGGCGCGGTTGACGAGCCGCCGTCCGTCGTCACGCGTCTCGATCCGCCAGTCGTGCAGGTCGGCGAAATGCTCGACGGTCTCGGCATCGAGCGTAAACGGCACCGAAAAAATCAACTTGCCGCCGGGCTTGAGCAGCGCGTACGCGTTCTCGAAGGCGCGCGAGACGGGCGCAGTTACGTGTTCGAACACATCGCTCGCGATGATGAAATCGCAACCGCCGTAGCGTTCGACATCCGCCGCGACGATGTCGAGCCGCGGCTCGGCGTCAAAGAACGTGTTCACGTAGTCGAGCCGCATCGCGAGCGGATCCGCGTATCCCGGAGCGTCGGACAATCCGATGCCACGGACGTGTTTGGCGGTCGGCAGGTCGGGCAATGCGATCGATTCGCCGAAGATCTCGTACGCGATGAGCCGAGCTATTCCCCGGAGGCGGACGTTCGAGCTGCAAACGGCGCACGTCGATTTCTCGCGGTCGAGTTCGCAAAGCATTGCGCCGCATGGACTGCCGCAGATATTGCAGCGGAATGTCAATAATTGGCCAGGATCCAGGAAGGCGGGATCTGGATTGGTAACGACGTCGCCGGCGACAATGTGCCCGACGTGCGCGTGAATCCAGCGGCGCGACCATCGCCGTGCGAACGAGCGCGTCGCGGCAATCGGGCCGGCAAGCTTAGGCATTTGCGGGAGACGTGGAAAACGGACGCGCGCATTCTACCCGTGCCGCGGGGAATGCCGCGCCGCCTCGCTCATCCCCGCGGATGATGCCGGGCATGCAGCTGCTTGAGCCGCTCGCGGGCGACGTGCGTGTAGATCGTCGTCGTCGTGATGTCCGCGTGCCCGAGTAACAGTTGCACGACGCGCAGATCCGCGCCGTGATTCAGGAGGTGGGTGGCGAACGCGTGCCGCAGCACGTGCGGCGACAGCGCGGCCGTCGCGATCCCGGCCCGGACCGCATAGCGCTTGACGAGCGCCCAAAATGCCTGGCGCGTCAGCGGCCCGCGACGCTGCGTGAGAAAAATATGCTGCTGTTTCGACTCGCGCGCGAGCAGCGGACGCGCAATCTTCAGATAGCGGTTGACCCAGACAACCGACTCGTCGCCGAGCGGAACCAGCCGTTCCTTGCTGCCTTTGCCCATGACGCGGACGACGCCTTCGGCAAGCCCGACCTGCGAGAGCTTGAGGCCGATCAGTTCGGACACGCGCAACCCGCTCGCGTAGAGCGTCTCCAGCATCGCGCGATCGCGCAGCCCCAGCGTGGTGTCGACATTCGGCGCGGCGAGCAGTGCTTCCACCTGCGCCTCGGAAAGGTACTTCGGCAGGCGGCGCGGCCTTTTCGGCGCGCTCACACGAAGCGTGGGATCTTCACGTACGCCGCCGCGATCGAGTTGCAGGCGATAAAAGCGTCGAAGCGTCGACAGGCGCCGCGCCACCGACGTGGCCTTCGCTTTGCCCGAGAACTGGTCGGCGAGCCAATGCTCGAGGTCGCCGCGGTCCGCGCCGAGCAACGCCTTGCCGTGGCGCCCGAGCCAATCGCTCCACGCGACAAGATCGCGCCGATAGCTCTCGAGCGACGTGGCCGCCAGACCATCCTGCAGCCACAGCGTGTCGCAAAACGCGTCGATCAGCGCGTTCGGCGGGGTGGTGGACGTCATCCGGACCGCATCCTCAATGGCCGAAGCGATAGCCTTCGTGCTCGAGCAGCCAGCGCTTGATCGACAGCGGATCGCCGTCGTCGGCGTTCATGAAGCCGCCGAGCGCGCCGGCGCTGCCGACGACGCGGTGGCAAGGAATGATGAGCGCGATAGGGTTCGCGCCGCAGGCCTGGCCCACCGCGCGTGGCGCCGTATGAACGGTGCGCGCGATTTCGCCGTACGTGCGCGACTCGGCGAGCGGAATGGCGCGAATCGCCTCCCATACGCGACGCTGAAACGGTGTCCCCTGCGGCGCGAGCGGCACGGTGAAGCGGAACGCCGCGTCGTCGAGGTAGCGTTTGATTTCGCGCACGGCGCGCTCGGCCAACGCGTCGCGGGGCGCAAGCAGGTGCTCGTCATCCGGCAAATACGACAGCGCGGTCACGGCGACGCCGTTCGTCCGCAATCCGAGCACCGCAAACGGCGCTCCGATTTTTGCCGCATAGTCGCCCGCGCCGTTCACGCTCATCCTCACAGCTTCATGTTCCGCGGCAGCAACGTGACCAAGTCCGGAAAATACCAGATCAGGAGCACAGCGACGCACATCAGGTAGAACATCGGCAGCGCCTGTCGGGCGATCCACGTGATCTGCTTGTTCGTCATCCCCTGCAGGACGAATAGGTTGAAGCCGACCGGCGGTGTGATCTGCGCCATCTCGACCACGAGCACGATGAAAATGCCGAACCACAAGAGGTCGATGCCGGCCGTTTCGACCGTCGGCAGGATGACGCCCATCGTGAGCACCACCATCGAGATGCCGTCTAAGAAACAGCCGAGCACGATGTAGAACAGCGCCAGCGCGACGATCAGCGCGAACGGCGATAAGTGAAGCGACGCGATCCATTCGGCCAATTCGCGCGGCAGCCCGATGTACCCCATCGCGAGCGTGAGGAACGCCGCGCCCGACAGGATCAGCGCGATCATGCAATATAGCCGCGTCGCGCCCAGGATGCTGTCGCGAAACGTCGTCCAGGTGAGCGTGCGCTGCGCTGCCGAGATGATGAGCGAGCCGACGACGCCGAGCGCCGCCGCCTCCGTGGCCGTCGCGACGCCCGCATAGATCGAGCCTAGCACCAGCATGATCAGGATCATCACCGGGATCAGGTGCCGCGACGCGTAAAGTTTCTGTGCAAACGTCGTGCGTTCGGTCGCCGCCGGCACCTGGTCCGGATGCGCGAGCGCCCAGGCGACGATGTAGCCGGAGAACAACAAGGCGAGCAGAATGCCGGGAATCACGCCGGCGATGAAGAGCTTGGCGATCGAGACGTTCGCCGACACGCCGTAGACGATCATGATGATCGACGGCGGGATCAGGAGCCCGAGCGTGCCGGCGCCGGCGAGCGAGCCGATCGTGATGGCCTCCGGATAGCCACGGCGCTTGAGCTCTGGCAGCGTCATCTTCCCGATCGTTGCGCAGGTGGCCGCCGACGAGCCGGAGACCGCGGCGAAAATCGTGCAGCCGATGATGTTCGTGTGCAGCAGCCGGCCCGGCACGCGCTCGAGCCACGGGGCCAGCCCTTCGAACATGTCTTCGGATAGCCGCGTGCGGAACAGGATCTCGCCCATCCAGACGAACAGCGGCAGCGCAGTCAACGTCCACGACGACGCCGTGCCCCAGATCGTCACCGCCATCGCATCGCCCGCCGGACGCGACGAGAACAGCTCCATGCCGATCCACGCGACCCCGGCCAAGGCGAGCCCGATCCAGACGCCGCTGCCCAGGATCGCGAACAGCGAGGCGATCAACAGCGCGGTGACGAGCGCGTCATTCATGATGAAGCGCTTCCTCGGGCATTTTCACCCTGCGCAGGCCGCGCCATTCGTGGCAGAGCTCGTCGATGACGGCGATGAGCAACACGAGCGTCCCCAGGGCCATCGCCAGCTGCGGAATCCACAGCGGCGTGGCGTCGTTGCCGGTCGAAACGTCGTGGAAATCGTACGATTGCCACGCGAGACGCACGCTGTAGTACGCGAATGCGGCGGCGAGAACCGTCGCGATCGCAAGCGCGAACAATTCCATTCGATGGCGCGCCGGTGGGCGCAGATGCTCCAGCACCAGCGACACGCGGATGTGCTCGCCGCGCTTCAACGTGTGCGCCAGCGCCAGAAATCCCGCCGCCGCCATGCAAAAGCCCGCGTACGCGTCGGTGCCGGGAATGAACCAGTCGAACGTCCTGCCGGCGATCCCGAGCAGCACGAACACGAGCGTACCCGCCAAAAACAACGCCGCGAGGTACGCGGCGGCGTCGTAGAGGTGGTCAAGCGCAGCGCGCATGTGCGGCTTGCTATTGCAGCGCCCGATACGCGTCGATGACTTTCTTGCCTTCGTCGCCCGATTTCTTGAGCCACTCGGCGAGCATCACGTTGCCCACCTTGCGCAGGTCCGCGTTAAGCTGATCCGAAGGCTTCACGATGCTCATGCCCTTTTGCTTCAGCTGATCGAGATACCAGCCGTTCTTTTCCGCCGACGTTTTCCAGCCGCGCGCCTCGGCGTCGGCGGCCGCCTTCAAGAGCGCTTGCTGCGTCGGCTTGTCGAGCGCGTCGAACGCTTGCTTGTTGACGATGACCGCGTTCTTGGGGAGCCACGCCTGCGTATCGTAGAAGTTCTTGATGCTCTCGTAGGTCTTCGAGTCGTAACCCGTCGCGCCCGACGACATGTACGAATCGATGACCCCGGTCGCGAGCGCCTGCGAGACTTCCGAGGCTTGGACGGTGACCGGCTGAGCGCCGACCAGCTCGGCGATCTTCGACGTCGCGGGGCTGTACGCACGCCACTTGAGGCCCTTCATGTCCGCGATTCCGTTCAGCGTCCGGTTGCTATAGATGCCTTGCGGCGGCCAGGCTACCGTGTAGAGCAGCATCATGCCCTGCTTCCCGAGCTTCTCCTCCAGCGCCTTTTTCTCCGCTTTGTAGAGCTTCATAGATTCGCCGTACGACGCCGCGAGGAACGGCACGCCGTCGACGCCGAACAGCGGATCCTCGTTCTCGAAATTGACGAGCAGGATTTCGCCGGCCTGCGCTTGCCCGCCCTGGACCGCGCGCTTGATTTCCGGCGCCTTGAACAACGACGCGTTCGGATGGAGCTGGATCTTGAGCTTTCCGCCGCTTCCCTTCTCGACGTCGGCGGCGAACTGCTGCAGGTTTTCGGTGTGGAAGTTGGACGCCGGGTACGCCGAGGGCAGGTCCCATTTCGTTTGTGCGGCGGCGGGGAAGGCCAGCGCGACGCCGAGCGCGGCGGCGAAGGCGGTCAGTCGTTTCATGGGAATCTCTCCGGTTTAGCGACGCGCCGCGTGCGGTGCGTCCGCGGGACGCGCGATATTTACCATAAATCGTCGCGGGGGGCGCGCCGCCGCGTATCCGAACGTTCGCGCTGCCTCGGACCGTGGCAGCCCGGGCGATCGTCGCCATCGTGACAAAATAGCATCGAATATGAACGAATCGACCGCCACCGCCGGCCGCTGGGAATTCTGGATCGACCGCGGCGGCACATTCACCGATATCGTCGCGCGCCGGCCCGACGGCACGCTGACGACGCACAAGTTGCTCTCCGAGAACCCCGGCCGCTACATTGATGCCGCCGTACACGGCATTCGCGAGCTGCTCGGGCTCGCGCCGGACGCGCCGATTCCCGCCGGAACGATCGACGCGGTCAAGATGGGCACGACCGTCGCCACCAACGCGCTCCTGGAGCGCAAAGGCGAACGAACCGCGCTCGTCATCACGCGCGGCTTTGCCGACGCGCTTCGAATCGCCTACCAGAATCGGCCCAAGCTGTTCGTGCGCCGGATCGACCTGCCGTCGCTCCTGTACGAGCGCGTGGGACGTGGT
>CATPAO010000239.1 GCA_955652025.1 Casimicrobiaceae bacterium | reverse complement strand
CACGATGCCCTTGCCGCGAACGTAAATCAGCGTGTTCGCCGTGCCGAGGTCGATCGCGAGGTCGCTGGAGAAATAGCCTTTGAAGGACTCGAACATGAAAAGAAGAATCCGCCCATTCGAGCCTCGCGTAGGTCCGGGAGCGGACGGGTGCCGAGGCTTACGCGTAAGAATGGCGGCTATGATAACCTAATGCCCATCGCTTTCGCACTGATTTGATGCGGTTTTATGACGGGTTTGGGCCCGGCCACCCCGGCCGGGACTGTGGTTTTCGCAACAAAACCCGGCTCCTACCCGACTTTTCCGGCTCTCCCGACCATGGCCCTCACCCTAGACGACGTCGCGCGGATTGCGCACCTCGCGCGGATCGAGATCGATGCCGGCGCCGCGCGCGAGGTCCATGCCAAACTCGAGGCGATTTTCGCGATGATCAACGAGCTGCAAGCGATCGACACGGCCGGCATCGCGCCGATGTCGCATGCGCAGGATCTGATGCTGCCGTTGCGCGACGACGTCGTGACAGAATCGGATCGTCACACCGATTACCAGCGCGTCGCGCCCGCGGTGGAGGATGGGTTCTATCTCGTCCCGCGCGTGATCGAGTGATCGCCTCGACCATCGCCGAATTGTCGCGGGCGCTCCGCTCGAAAAAAGTCTCGAGCCTGGAATTGACGCAGGCCTCGCTCGAGCGCATCGCGCGCGCGCAGGACGCGTTGAACGCGTTCGTCACGATCGACGCCGACGGCGCGCTGGCCGCGGCACGCGGGGCCGATGCAGCGCTCGCGAAGGGCGACGCGGGACCCCTCACGGGCATTCCGATCGCGCACAAGGATGTGCTGATGACCGCGGGGCTCAAGACGACCTGCGGCTCGCGGATGCTGGCGGATTTTGTCGCGCCGTACGACGCATTCGTCGTCGAGGGCCTGAAGAAGGCCGGTACCGTGCTCGTCGGCAAGACGAACATGGACGAGTTCGCGATGGGATCGTCGAGCGAGACGTCGTGGTTCGGCGCGGTCAAGAACCCGTGGAGCGTCGACTGCGTTCCCGGGGGCAGTTCCGGCGGCTCGGCGACCGCGGTCGCCGCGCGCCTCGTGCCGGGCGCGACGGGCACCGACACCGGCGGATCGATCCGCCAGCCCGCGGCCTTGACCGGAATCTGCGGCCTGAAGCCGACCTACGGCGTCTGCTCGCGCTACGGCCTCGTCGCGTTCGCGTCCTCCCTCGATCATCCGGGACCGTTCGCGCGCACGGCGGAGGACTGCGGCCTGCTGTTGAACGCGATGGCGGGGCACGATGCGCGCGATTCGACGTCGGTCGACCGGCCGCGCGAAGACTACGCGCGTCTCACCCGCGACTCGCGCGGCGCGAAACCGCTCGCCGGCATGCGTTTCGGAATTCCGAAGGAATACTTCGGCGAAGGCATCGATGTCGAGGTCGCCGCGGCGATCGAGGCGGCGCGCGTCGAGTTGCGTGCACTCGGCGCGACCGAGGTCCCGCTCCTGCTCCCCGCGGTGAAATATTCGGTGCCGGTCTATTACGTGATCGCGCCGGCGGAGGCGTCGTCGAACCTGGCGCGCTTCGACGGCGTGCGCTACGGGCATCGGGCCGCGCACTACGATGACCTCTCCGACATGTACAAGAAAACCCGCGCGGAAGGATTCGGCGCCGAAGTGAAGCGCCGGATTCTCGTCGGCACGTACGTGCTGTCGCACGGTTATTACGACGCGTATTACCTGAAGGCGCAGCAGGTGCGGCGGCTGATCGCACAGGACTTCCAGCGCGCGTACGCGCAATGCGACGTGATCGTCGGCCCGACGGCGCCCACGGCCGCGTTCAAGATCGGGTCCAAGACCGACGACCCGGTTCAGATGTACCTGAACGACATTTTCACGATCGCCGCCGATTTGACCGGCGCGCCGGCGCTGTCGATTCCCTGCGGTTTCACAAAGGACGGCCTGCCGATCGGGCTCCAGCTGCAGGGCAATTATTTCGACGAGGCGCGGCTCCTCGACGTCGCGCACCGGTATCAACAGGCGACCGATTGGCATCGCCGCGCACCGGCGATCGCGGAGCCCTGACATGGCGCGCTGGGAAGTCGTCATCGGCATCGAGAGTCACACGCAGCTGTCGACGCAGTCGAAAATATTCTCCGGCGCGTCGACAGCGTTCGGCGCCGCGCCCAATACGCATGCGTCCGCCGTCGACATTGCGCTGCCCGGCGTGCTGCCGGTATTGAACAAGGGCGCCGTCGCGCGCGCGATCCGCTTCGGTCTCGCGGTCGGCGGCACGATCAACGCGACAAGCGTGTTTGCTCGCAAGAACTACTTCTACCCCGACCTGCCGAAGGGCTACCAGATTTCGCAGTACGAGATCCCCGTCGTCCAGGGCGGGTCGATCACGATCGCGATCGACGGCGGCGAAAAGATCGTGCGCTTGACGCGCGCGCATCTCGAGGAAGACGCCGGCAAGAGCCTGCACGACATCGGCAAGGACGCCGTGCATCCGGTGTCCGGGATCGACCTCAATCGCGCCGGCACGCCGCTCCTTGAAATCGTGTCCGAGCCCGACATGCGGAGCGCCGCCGAGGCGGTCGCCTATGCGAAGACACTGCACGCGCTGGTGCGCTGGATCGACATCTGCGACGGCAACATGCAGGAAGGCAGCTTCCGCTGCGACGCGAACGTCTCGGTGCGTCCCGCCGGCAGCGAAACGCTCGGGGTGCGCTGCGAAATCAAGAACCTGAACAGCTTCCGTTTCCTGCAGCACGCGATCGAATACGAAGTGCGGCGCCAGATCGAGCTGATCGAGGACGGCGGGAAGGTCGTGCAGGAAACGCGGCTCTACGACGCGGATCGCAACGAGACGCGGCCGATGCGCAGCAAAGAGGACGCGCACGACTATCGCTACTTCCCCGATCCCGATCTGCCGCCGCTCGTCATCGACTCGGCGTGGATCGAGCGCGTCAAGGCGGCGCTGCCCGAGCTGCCCGAAGCGATGAAGACGCGCTTTGTCGCGCAATACGAGCTGACGCCCTACGAAGCGTCGGCGCTCACGGCGAGCCGCGAAACCGCGCGCTATTTCGTGGACACCGTGGACGCCGGTGGGAACCCGAAGCTCGCTGCGGCCTGGATCATGGGCGAGCTGTCCGCGGCGCTCAACCGGACCGAGACCGAAATCGCGGCGTCTGTCGTGACGCCGGCCATGCTCGCCGGCCTGCTCGCGCGCGTGCAGGACGGTACGATCTCCGGCAAGATCGCCAAAGACGTCTTCGACGCGATCTGGGAAGGCGGCGGCGACGCCGACGCGATCATCGAGGCTCGCGGTCTCGAGCAGATCTCCGACGCGGGCACGATCGAGAAAATGGCCGACGATGTAATTGCCGCAAATCCCTCGATCGTCGCCGACGTGAAAGCGGGCAAAGAAAAGGCCTTGAACTCGCTCGTCGGCCAGGTGATGAAGGCGTCCAAGGGCAAGGCCAATCCCGTGCAGGTAAACGCGATACTCAAGCGCAAGCTCGACGCTTAGCGTCAGTGATGCAGCGGTTTGTACCGGATCCGGTGCGGCCGCGCGCCCTCCTCGCCCAGGCGCCGTTTCTTGTCGTCCTCGAACTCGTGGTAGTTGCCCTCGAAGAACGTCCAGCGCGAGTCGCCTTCGCAGGCGAGGATGTGCGTCGCGATACGATCCAAAAACCAGCGGTCGTGCGAGATGACGAGAACGCTGCCGGCGAATTCGAGCAGCGCCTCTTCGAGCGCGCGCAACGTCTCGATGTCGAGATCGTTCGACGGTTCGTCCAGCAGGAGCACGTTGCCGCCTTTTAGCAGCGTCGCCGCGAGATGCAGCCGCCCGCGCTCGCCGCCCGAGAGTTGGCCCACTCGCTTCTGTTGGTCCGGACCCTTGAAGTTGAAGCGGCCGAGATACGCGCGCGACGGCATTTCGAACCGGCCGACATTTAGGATATCGAGGCCACCCGATATCGCCTCCCACGCGGTCTTGTCGTTCGGCAACGATTCTCGTGTCTGATCGACGACGGCGAGCTGCACCGTCGGTCCGATCGCGATCGCGCCCGCGTCGGGCGTCTCCTTGCCGGTGATCATCTTGAACAGCGTCGACTTGCCGGCGCCGTTCGGCCCGATGATGCCGACGATCGCGCCGGGCGGTATCGCCAACGAGAGGTCGTCGATCAGCAGGTTGTCGCCGTAGCCTTTGCTGACGTCCTTGAATTCGATGACGGCGTCGCCCAAGCGCTCCGCGACGGGAATGAAGATTTCCTGCGTCTCGTTGCGCTTCTGGTATTCGTAAGACGACAGTTCCTCGAAGCGCGCGAGCCGCGCCTTGCTCTTCACCTGCCGGCCCTTCGCGTTCTTGCGTACCCATTCGAGCTCGCGCTGCATCGCCTTGATGCGCGCGGCTTCCTGCTTGGATTCGATCGCGAGCCGCTGCTCCTTTTGCTCGAGCCACGACGAATAGTTGCCTTTCCACGGAATGCCGAAGCCGCGGTCGAGCTCCAGGATCCATTCCGCCGCGTTGTCGAGAAAATATCGATCATGCGTGACGGCGATTACCGTGCCGGGGAATTTTTGCAGGAATTGCTCGAGCCAATCGACGCTTTCGGCATCCAGATGATTGGTCGGCTCGTCTAGCAACAGCATGTCGGGCTTCGACAGCAACAGCCGGCACAGCGCCACGCGGCGCTTTTCGCCGCCCGACAGTTGCGCTACCGTTGCCTCCCACGGCGGCAGCCGCAACGCGTCGGCGGCGATTTCCATCTGCAGGTCGGCGTTGCCGCCCGAAGTCCCGAGGACCGCCTCGTATCGCGCCTGTTCCGCCGCGAGCTGCTCGAAATCCGCGTCGGGCTCGGCGTACGCGGCATAAATCTCCTCAAGCTTCTGCTTGGCCTCGGTCACATCCGAGAGTCCCTGCGCCACGGCTTCGCGGACGGTTGCCTTCGGATCGAGTTGCGGCTCCTGCGGCAGGAAGCCGATCCGCAGGTTGGGCATCGGCACCGCCTCGCCGTCGTATTCGGCGTCGACGCCCGCCATGATGCGCAGGAGACTCGATTTGCCGGAACCGTTCAATCCAAGAACGCCGATCTTGGCCCCGGGGAAAAACGACAGCGAGATGTCTTTCAGTATCACGCGCTTGGGCGGGACGGTCTTGCCCACGCGGTTCATCGTGTAAACGTATTGCGCCATGGCCTGTTCCTGTGCAAGTGGGTGACGACCCCTTGCACCGCGACGTTTCCCTTCGCTCGCGAGCGAGAAAGGGAGAAGGGTTCTAGGGCGAGGCGCGGATTATCGCAGGCCGGCCGTCACGACGGCGCGCCTGTACGAAAAAGGCGGCCCGCGAGCCGCCTTCGTGACTGCAATTGGAAGCCGTTCGCTACTTGGACACGCCCGTCGTCAGCACGACCGGCGCAGCGCCGCCGACCTGCGCCATGGGCACGTTTCCGGATTTGGGCGTGGCGGAAGCGCTTGCTTCGGGCAGCGCTTGCAATTCACGCCAGCGACGCTTGTCGGCGTCGTATCTTGCCGCGACGACCAAGCTTTCCTGCTTCTTGGTTTCCATGAGCGTGTTCGTCTTGGCGAGCTCGGAGGCCACGCTCTCCAGCTCGCGCTCGAGGACGGCCGGTACATTCTTGTCGCCGTACGATTGCCTTTTCTCGACGAGCTCGGCCTGGCGCCTCGCGAGCTGCGCACCATAGCTTCGCGCCGACTGCATCTGGCCCTCGATGGTCGTCAGCGATCGGCCGCGGGCCAAGTCGATGTCTTCTTCGCGCGTGTACGACGCGAGCAGCGCGCGATCGCGGCGGCCCGTCTCCTCGCGCTCCTTGACGGCCTGCGCCCGCTGCTCAACTTCGGCGGCGCGCGCCCGCACCTGCTCCGGCGTGAGCGCGGGATCCGTCTTCCTGATCGCGATACCCTGCCGGTCGAGCTCGACGTGGCCGCGGTTGACGGCATCCGTCGGCATCTTGTCGGCGTAGTGGACGATGCCTTTGTCGTCGACCCATTTGTACGTGGCGGAGTGCGCATCGCGCGACGCAACGACCGCAAGCGTCAGCGCCAGCAGCAGGCCGATCGCAGGGACCGCGCGCTTCCATTCCTCGCCGCCGCGCGCTGCGCGCGCACGATTGCGCACGATCTTCGAAGGGTGCATGGATCGGTTCATAAGTTCAACTCGCTCTCTCGCGGTTTCTCAACTTTGCGGCACGGAATTGGAACCCGCTCCGTATTCGGCGCGATACGCGGCGACTGCAGTCGCGTGGCGCGTCAACTCAGTTCGATTCGCGATGAATGCCATTACGTCGTCGAGCGTCGCGATCGCAACTACCGGTATACCGTATGTCTCCTGCACTTCCTGCACTGCGGAACCGACTCCCTGCCCGCGCTCCATGCGGTCGAGCGCAATCAAGACGCCCGCCGGTTTCGCCCCGTGCGCACGAATCAATTCGACCGATTCGCGCACCGATGTTCCCGCGGTGATGACATCGTCGACGATTACGATGCGCCCCTTGAGCGGCGCCCCGACGATGATCCCGCCTTCTGCATGATCCTTTGCTTCCTTGCGGTTGAAGCTGAACGGCAAATTGTGCCCATTTTCGGCAAGCGCGATGGCCGTCGCGGCGGCCAGGGTGATGCCCTTGTACGCAGGCCCGAAGAGTTGATCGCCGACAACGCCCGATGCGGTGAGCGCCTGCGCGTAATACCTGCCGAGTTGGCGCAGACTCTCGCCGTCGTTGAACAGCCCGGCGTTGAAGAAGTACGGACTCTTCCGCCCTGCCTTCGTCACGAACTCACCGAAACGTAGCACTTCGCGTGCCAAGGCGAAGGCCAGAAACTGGTGGCGAAAATCGGTCATGAATCGCGGCTTTTCAAAATCGCGCGAGTATACCGTGGATGTGGTGCACAGCGCGTGCGAGTCGTCTGTCCAACGAGCCTCTCGCGCTCGTGTAAACTCGCCGGCTTTCTGCGAGCGGCGCCACCACACGATGCGCATCATCACGCTGAACGTCAACGGCTTGCGCTCGGCGGAGCGCAAGGGTCTCGCGCGCTGGCTCGCGCGCGTCGAGCCGTGGGACATCGTCTGCGTCCAGGAGATCAAATGCGCGGAAGCGGACATACCGCGAAGCCTGCGCACGCCGCGTAAGTCGCACGCGTCGTTTCATCCTGCGGAGCGCAAGGGCTACAGCGGTGTCGCGCTGTACTCGAAACAATCGCATCGAGGAACAGCGGGATTCGGACACGGCGAGTTCGTCCGCGAAGGACGCTTCCTCCAGGCCGACTTCGCCGACCTCTCGGTGGTGAGCCTCTATTTGCCGTCGGGGTCGAGCGGCCCGCATCGGCAGGCCTCCAAGTACCGCTTTCTCGATGCGTTCCTGCCGCATCTCACGCGGCTTGTCGGCAGCGGCCGCGAAGTGATCCTGTGCGGCGACTGGAACATCGCGCATCGACCGATCGATCTCAAGAATTGGCGCAGCAACCAGAAGAACTCCGGCTTTCTTCCCGAGGAGCGGGCTTGGTTGTCGCGCGTGTTCGACGAACTGGGCTTTGTCGACGTGTTCCGCCGCGTCGACGCGCGCGCGGAACAATACACCTGGTGGTCGAACCGCGGGCAGGCGTGGAAGAACAACGTCGGATGGCGGATCGATTATCAGATCGCGACGCCGGGCGTCGCCGCGACGGCGCGTGCCGTATCGATCTACAAGAATCGCCGATTTTCCGATCATGCGCCGCTTGTCATCGACTACGATTTCGATTTGCAATAGCTAATGTTGCGCATCAGCGACCTGACACTCGCGCGCGGAACGAAACGGCTGTTCGACGGCGCGAATCTCACGCTCCACCCCGGGCACAAGGCAGGGTTGATCGGCGCCAATGGCAGCGGGAAGTCCAGTCTGTTTGCGGCCATTCGCGGCGAGCTATCCCCGGACGCGGGCGAGATCGCGTTGCCGCCGAAGTGGACGCTCGCGCATGTCGCGCAGGAGACGCCGGCCGTCGCGACGCCCGCGATCGAGTTCGTGATGGACGGCGACCACGAGCTCCGAGAAAT
>CATPAO010000238.1 GCA_955652025.1 Casimicrobiaceae bacterium | reverse complement strand
GGAGAGCCCGCCGGCGATGCGCGAGTGGCTGCGGCGCGCGCTGGCCGCGGCGTTGCGGGTGAGCGCCGCCAAGCGCCCCACGAAAACGGCGAAGCGGCGTGGGCGTAGGAACCTCTGAACCGGCCCCACGCGAGCGCGACGGGTCGCTGGCCGGGGATGAGGGCGCGAGGCAAGGCGCAGCAAATGGTAGGCGCCATTGGCAAGCCGAGCGACAAAGGCAGCACCCCGGCCAGCCCCGTCCCTTCGGGTTGCTGCGCCATGTGGCGTCTGCATTGCCCGCCTCCTCGGCTCGAAGGACGAACTACGACCATCGTCGTCCGTCGCGCATCCCTCCGCATTGCGCGGCAACGCGCTCCACGTGGGGCCTGTTCAGAGGTTCCCTAGGTTCCGCCGCGTTTGTAGGAGACGAGCTCGATCACCGCATGCTGGGCGCGGATCGCGCCAATACCGTCGCGCTGATCGCTCTTCTCCCGGTATTCGGCGTCCTTTTCCTCGCGCACGGTCGCGCCAACGGCCGGCGCGAAGAACAACAAGTAATTGCACGTCGTGGGCTCGCGCCAGAATTCGCCGTCGTCGAGGCGCATCAGCACACGCAAGCGGATTGCATCATAGGCGCCGGCGGGTGTCGTCACTTTTTCCCAGCCGCCGACGCGGACATAGCGATTGATCTCGCCGTCCCGGCTCGTCGTCTGGTTGAAGTTGGAGACCCACTGGTTCCAAGTGTTGCCTGGCACGAGTGGAAACTCGTAGATCTTCGCCGGCGGCGTGAAACGTCGCGTTTCCTCGTCGAACACCGCGCCGGTTGCAAGCGATCCGGCTTGAGTCCAGATCTCGGTCCGCTCGTTGTTGACCGTAGGCCCCTTTTGCGTCACGCGAACGGTGATGCGATCGGGCGCCACGGCCGTCACTTCGTGCGTCTCGTCCCAGACGACCGGCACGCGGAAACCGTCCGTGGCGCGATAAACCCAGCGGTCGCCGACGCGAAAGGTCGGTGCATCCGCGGCCGGGCCTGCCGAACCCATCGGCCCGACGCCGGCGCAGCCGGCGGAAATCGTGGTCGCGATCAACAGGCTCGGTAACGCACGCCCTCTATTCATGGGTACCTCCCGGCTGAAGCAAGGGGATCAATCATAAACGCGCTAACACTTGGCGCTCGAGCGCGCTTCCCGGAGATTTTAGGCGCGTGTCACAGGCCGTTAGACCTTGACGTCGGCAACCTCACCGCTCGCGATACGTACGAGGTCCGCGGGCGACAACGGAAACATCGCATGCGGCGTTCCGCCTGCCGCATAAATCGTCTGGTGGTGCAGGAGGTCGCGGTCGATTAGCGCGAGGAGCGGCTGCGCGTGGGCGAGCGGCGGAATGCCACCGATCGCGTAGCCCGTCGCCTGGCGCACGAACGCGGCGTCGGCTTTGCCGATCGGTTCGCCGACGCGCGCGGCGACTTTCGCCTCGTCGACGCGGTTGGCGCCGCTCGCGATCACCAGCACCGGGCGGCCCGACGCCGCACGGAAGACGAGCGACTTCGCAATCTGCGCGACGGCGCAACCGAGCACGGCGGCGGCCTCGGCCGACGTCCGCGCCGGCACGTCGTATTCGGTGATAACGGTCGCGACGTGGGCCGCGGCGAGCGCGTCCTGCACGCGCCGCGCCGACGCCGACAATGCGCGCTCGCTGTCGATCTTCATCCGGCACGCGTCAAGTCGGCGCCCTCGCGACCGCGCGCCAGAGGAAAAACGCGATGATCGCGACGTGGCCGACCGCCGCCGTGGCGCCCACGTTGCGATTCAGTCGAACGGCGCGCTGGAGCTGCCCGGCCTCCATCATCCGCTCGCAAATGATCGACGTAATCATCAAGAGCAATACCATCGCGAACGACGTCACGACCGCAACGTTGGCCAAGCGCGCGGTGACGCCGGTTTCGATGGGCGTATTGACGATGTATTTGTTGCCGACTGCGGTGAACGTCGCCGTGGTGACGAGCGACGCGCGCGCGCCGAGCAGGCTCGGATGAATGAGATAGCCCAACAGGCACAACAGCGCGGACCGTCCCCGGCGGTGTCGCGCTCGGCGGCGGAACATGGCCGGGAGACAACGTAACGGCGGCGGTCGTGACGGACGGCGCGATGGAAGCCGCGGGTGCCGCCCACAGCGCAACACACGCGAGCAGCACGGCCGCGGCCGTGCAAAGGTTGTTACGCACTTCCGCCGTCGGTGATCGCGCCTAGGCTCGCGGTCGAGACCAGCCGCGTGTATTTCGCCATCACGCCTTGCGTGTAGCGCGGCTTGGGTGGCGTCCACGCCGCGCGTCGCTTGGCGAGCTCGGCGTCGCCGACGTTCAACTGGATCAGCAGGCGGTGTGCGTCGATCGTGATCGAATCGCCTTCCGCGACCAGCGCGATCGTGCCGCCCGCGAACGCCTCGGGCGCGACGTGGCCGACGACCATGCCCCACGTGCCGCCGGAAAAACGCCCGTCGGTGACAAGACCGACCGATTCGCCGAGGCCCTGGCCGATGAGCGCCGATGTCGGCGCCAACATCTCCTGCATCCCGGGGCCGCCCTTCGGACCTTCGTAACGAATCACGATCACGTCGCCGGCCTTGATCTTTTTCGCCATGATCGCGTCCATTACGGCGGGCTCCGAATCGAAGACGCGCGCCGGACCGGTGATGGCGGGATTCTTGAGCCCGGTGATCTTGGCGACACAGCCTTCGGGCGCGAGGTTGCCGCGCAAAATCGCGAGATGGCCCTCCGCGTACATCGGCTTCGACCACGGGCGGATCACGTCCTGCCCGGCGCGGGGCGTTGCGGGAACGTCGGCGAGCGCGTCGCCGATCGTGCGCCCCGTGATCGTCATGCAGTCGCCATGCAGCGCGCCATGCTCGAGGAGCATTTTCAGCACTTGCGGCACGCCGCCGGCACGATGGAAATCGACGGCGACGTATTGTCCGGACGGCTTGAGATTGCACAGTACCGGCACGCGCTTACGGATTCGCTCGAAATCGTCGATTGTCCACGGTACCTCGGCGGCGGCGGCGATCGCCAGATAGTGGAGCACCGCGTTGGTGGAACCGCCGGTCGCCATCACCAGCGCAATCGCGTTCTCGATCGACTGGCGCGTGATGATGTCGCGCGGCTTCAGGTCGTTCTTGACCGCCTCGACGAGCACGCGCGCGGACGCTGCCGCCGAATCGGCCTTCTCCGCGTCGGGGGACGCCATCTGCGAGCTGCCGAGCAGGCTCATGCCGAGCGCTTCGAACGACGACGACATCGTGTTCGCCGTGTATTGGCCGCCGCAGGCGCCGACGCTCGGACACGCATTCCTTTCGATGCCGTCGTAATCCTCTTTCGCCATCTTCCCGGCGGCATAGGCGCCGACCGCCTCGAACGGCGATACGATCGTCAGCGTCTGGCCCTTCCAGTGTCCGGGCAGGATGGTGCCGGCGTAGACGAAGATTCCAGGCACATTGATTCGCGCCATCCCCATCATGGTGCCGGGCATGTTCTTGTCGCAACCGCCGACGCAGACGACGCCGTCCATCAGCTGGCCCTGCACGGCCACTTCGATCGAATCGGCGATCACTTCGCGCGAAACGAGCGAGTACTTCATTCCTTCGGTGCCCATTCCGATTCCGTCGGTCACCGTCGGAAAGCCGAACACCTGCGGCATCGCGCCGGCATCCTTCAGCGCTGCCATTGCGCGATCGACCAGCGGCTGGATGCCGGCGTTGCACGGGTTCATCGTGCTGTGGCCGTTGGCAACGCCAACGATCGGCTTCTCGAAATCGCCATCGCCGAAGCCGACGGCGCGCAGCATCGCGCGATTGGGCGAGCGGGCGACGCCTTGCGTGATCAAGCGGGAACGGCGGTTGTACGTCACGGCGTTCGAATCCTCAAATCGGCGGGTGCGCGGGGAGCGGGGAGGGACGATAGCACCGGGTCCGGGCGCAGACAACACAGCACGGCGCCGCCGGCCACGAGCAGAAATCCGGTCGCATGAAACGCCTGCAACCGCTCGCCGAGGAACGCGGCGGCCAAGAGCGCGGTGAACACGGGCACGAGATGCGTGAAGATGCCCGCCTGTACCGCGCCCACACGCGATGCACCGTAGCCGAACAACAGCATCGCGAAAAGCGTCGGCAGCGTGCCGAGGTAGAGGACGCCCAGAAGCCCCGACGCGCCGATCGACGGCAACCCGTTGACCGCCAGCTCGGCGACGAGGATCGGC
>CATPAO010000237.1 GCA_955652025.1 Casimicrobiaceae bacterium | reverse complement strand
TCGCGTATTCGCACGGCGCCCGGCGCCGGTGCAGATCAACTTTCTCGGCTACGCCGGGACGTTGGGGTCGGCCGCCTACGATTTCGTCATCGTCGATCGCTACTGCGCGCCGCCGGAAAGCCGAAACGCGTTCGACGAGCGCTTGCTTTACGTCGACCCGTGCTACTTGCCGTCGGATCCCGCGCGCGCTCCGCAAACTGCGGCGCTGTCGCGCCCCGAATACGCTCTGTCCGACGACGCGTTCGTGTTCTGCGCATTCGCCGCGGCGTACAAGATCCTGCCCGACCTCTTCGCCTGCTGGATGCAACTGTTACGCGACGCGCAAGGCAGCCTGCTGTGGTTGCGGCATCTGCCTCCGGACCGGATTGCGCGGCTGCGCGCCGAGGCGGAGCGGCGTGGCGTCAACGGTGCGCGGCTCATCGTGGCGCCCGCCGACAATATCGCTCGCTATCTCGCGCGGTTCGGATTGGCCGATCTCTTGTTGGACAGCGCGCCGTTCGGGTCGCACACGACCGTCAACGATGCGCTGTTCGCCGGACTGCCGGTCGTGACGATCGCCGGCCAAAGCTTTGCCGGCCGCGCGTCGGCCAGCCAGCTTTACGCCGCGGGATTCCCGGAGTTGGTCGCGCGCGACGCGGATGACTACGCGTCGATCGCGGGCTCGCTGGCGCGAGATCGCAACAGGCTCGCGCAGATCACGCGGCGCCTCCGCGAGACCGGACGGCACTCGCCGCTGTTCGACATGAACGCGTACGCGCGAGCGTTCGAATCGGCGATCGAGCGCGCGGTCGAGACCATGCGCGCTTCGCAATGACGAGTCAGACCAGGGTCTCCAACACGTCGGCCAGCGCGGCGACCGGCGCTGCATCGTCGAACACGCGGCCGCGATTTTCGCGGATCCGCGCCGCGAGCATCTCGCGCCAAGCGCGGTCGTCCGCAAGCCGCGCAGCGATCCGAACGTAGTCGTCGCCGTCCTTGGCGACCAGCTCGGGCACGCCCGTTTGCTCGAGCAGCGCCATGGATTGCCGGCCGCGCATGAAGCGCCCCGGCAGTGCGACGATCGGCAATTCGCATGCGAGCGCGTCGAGCGCGGTGTTGCCGCCGGACCAGCGCGACGTATCGAGCATGGCGTCGCAACAGGCGTTGATGCGCAGATAATCGTCATGCGTGCATTGCGGAAGCACGTGGAGCCGGCCGGCGGAATCGACGCCACGCGCCGAAAGCGCGCCCGATAGACGCGCCAGGAACCTTGCCGTGAGCGCCGGATGACGGCCTTCGAACAGCACGAGTCGCGATTCCTTCGCCGTTGCGAGCACCTGCGCAAAGCGCGCGTCGTCGTCCGGATGGATCTTGAACAGCGACTGCGGACAGAGGAAGAGTGTCGCGTTGGACGGCAGTCCCCACCGCGCGCGATCCGCATCGCTCGGCGCTCGCGGCATCGCATAGCGAGTACCGATCCCCGGCAAGCGGACGAGTCGTTCGGCGTAATGGGACTCGGCGTCCGGCGGCTCCATCGTCTCGCAGGAAAAGAACACGTCGATCGTCGGAAGTCCGGTGGTGACCGGGTGTCCCCATCCCGCGCACTGTACGGGCGCGAGCGCGAGCGACGCCAACGCGAACGTCGTCGCGTCCATTCCCAGCTCGGGATAGATCAGCACGTCCGGCGCGTCGTCGTGGATAAGGGGCGCAAGCTGTGACAAGCGCCAGCGCGGGCATTGGTGGAATTTGTCGGCCCGCGCTCTGATTCGCACGCCGAGCGGGTCGATCACCGGCTGCAGGTGATAGACGAACGCTTCGAACCGATCGCGCGGCAGATCGGTGACCCAATGCTCGAAATAGCGCCCGGCGGTGCAATCGCGAAAGAGCGACGACACGAAACCGACGCGAACCCTCGCGCCGCCGCGAGTACGCCGCGCAACGGGCTCCAGATACGCCGGGGCGCGCGCCGCAATCACACCGCGCACCAGCGTGCCGAACCGCCGCTGCAGTGGACGATCGTCCTCGCCGTGGTACGCGAGCAGAAAATTGCTCCAGCGGAGCTCTTCTAACGCGCGCGCCGGCGCAAGCGCCGCGGCGCGCTCGCGCAGTTCCGATTCCAACGCGGCGAGTCCGGCGTCGAATCGCGCGCGGGCATCGTCGATAGCCGCCGCGCTCGAGGCAACGACCGGCAGCATCAACCGACGCGCGAACGCGGCGCGGAGCAATCGCGAGTCGCGCTCGAGCGCCGCGGTGAACGATACCGCCGCTCCCTCGAGGTCGTCGCGTTCGGCGAGCGTCACCCCGAGCAGGAATGACGCGTTCGCGTCGGCGGGGTCGAGGCGCGCCGCCTCGGCATACATCTGGGCCGCGTCGTCGAGGCGTCCTTGTTCGCGGCGCAGGCCCGCCAACGTGAAGATTGCCATGCGCTGCGCCGGATTTATCGCGATGGCGCGGGCGAGCGCGGCTTCGGCATCCGCATCGTCCCCGAGCTCGCGCCGCGCGACGTGCAGGCCTGTGACGATCTCGGGATCGCCTACGTCGATGCCGGCGATGAAGAGCTCGCGCTCGTGACGTTTCAGCGCGCGACGAGGATCGACCCGCGTAACGCCCGCGCCTGGAACAACTTCGGCAACGCGTTGCGCACCGCCCGCCGACTTCCCGCAGCCGCCGACGCTTTCAGACTTGCAATCGCCGTCGATGCGG
>CATPAO010000236.1 GCA_955652025.1 Casimicrobiaceae bacterium | reverse complement strand
GCATGGAACAAGTTGTTTACCGACATCTCGCCGGCCGAACTGTCGAAGAATGGGCGCCCATTCCCGCTGTCCGAATACTTCACCGACATCGTGGAAGGATACGAGCGCGTGGTGCTGAAATAGCCAGAGGCTCAATCGTCGTTCCCAGCGAAAGCGCTCCCGCGCACGCGGGAGCGCCGTCGCGGGGACGACGGCGGCGGTATGTCAACTGCAGCGAGTGAGGTTGTTGCCTCGAAGGGGGAAGCCGGGGCCGATTGGCGCGCCTACGCGCTTGTCGGACCCGCACTTGCGGTCATTGCGGTGTTCTTCGTGTTGCCGCTCGCGATGTCGGCCGTGCTCGCTTTTCGCGGCAAGGGCGGCGAATTTACGTTCGAGCATTTCGCCAAGTCCTGGGATCTCTACCGCACGGACCTGACGTTCACCGTCGGTATCGTGCTGCTCGCGACGGTGCTGATCGGTTTGGTGGCCATCGCGATTGCCGGCTACCTGACACTTGGCGACAATCCGCGCGCGGTCGCCGTGCTGCGCTGGCTCTACCGGTGGCCGCTGTTCATCCCGTTCATCGTCACCGGCCAGGTGATGCGCACGTTCCTCGCCAAGAACGGCATGCTGAATCACGTGCTCATCGGGTCGGGGCTGATCGAGCCGTTGGGAGCGCAAAGCATGCTCGATTGGCGAGGCATCGTCGTGGCATTCGTCTGGAAGCAGGCGCCGTTCGTGACGCTCCTTCTTGCCGGCGCGATGGCGGCGCTCGAGACGCAGCACGTGGAAGCGGCGCGCAATCTCGGCGCGCCGCGGTGGCGCGTGCTGCTCGATATCGTCTTGCCGCAGGTGCGCGGCACGCTGCTGGTCGGCCTGGTGCTGTCGTTCGTGACGATGCTGTCCGTGTTGTCGGTGCCGCTGATGATCAATCCGAATTCGCCGACGATGATCACGGTCGACGTCGCCTACCGAATCAACACGCACGGCGACTATGCGGTCGCCAACGCGCTGTGCCTGCTGTCGCTGGCGGTGGCGGCGTTCGGCGCCTGGTTCTATCTGCGGCACGCGTCGCGCAACGTGCCCGAGCGATGAGTAGCGGAACGCTTGGCGGCTGGTCGAGGACGCTGGGCGTCGCAATCTTGCTCGCGCTGTTGGCCTTCGTCATCTTCGGTCCGCTCGCCAACCTGTTCCTGTGGGCGTTCGCGGAGAAATGGTATTTTCCGAACAAGCTGCCGCAGGAATTCGGATTTACGTTCTGGGAGCGCGTTTTCGCGCCGCGTGGCAATGCGCTCGCGTCGCTCGGCACAAGCATCTGGATCGCGCTCCTGACAGTCGTCGTGAGCCTCGCCGTCGCGATCCCGGCCGGCTACGCGCTGGCGCGGCTCAAGCTCAAATGGCGCGGCCTGATTCTGCTGGCGTTCCTGTTGCCGCAGGCGGTGCCGAATCTTCCGGTCTACATCAACATCGCGCGCGTGTTCTACGAGCTCGGTCTCAACGGCACGATCCCGGGCGTCGTTCTCGTCCACGCGGCGCACGGCCTCGTGCTCGCGGTGTGGATAGCGTCGGCTGCGTTCGCCTCGATCGACGTATCGCTCGAGGAGGCGGCGCGCAACATCGGCGCGTCGCCGTGGACGTGCTTTCGAACCGTCACCCTGCCGCTCGCGCTGCCGGGGTTGATCGCAAGCGCGATCTTCGTGTTCCTGGAATCGCTCGACGAATTCACGGGCACGTATTTCGTCGGCGTGCCGGACGTCACGACGCTGCCGCTTCTGATGTTCAACGCGAGCAATGGCGGCAACTATCAAATCGCGTCGATCACCGCGCTCCTGCTCTTGATTCCGTCGATCGCATTTATGCTCGTCGTCGAGCGGTTCCTCAAGGCCGACGTACTGGCGATGGTCGGAAAATAGGGGTGCTCAGTTCGGCGGCAAACCGCCAAACCTTTCGTAGAAAGCGCGGTCGGCCAGCGGTAGCGTCTCGCCGTCCGCGACGAGCGTCGCGGCAAGGTGGCGCTCGGCAAGGTCCTGCGTGAGACGATAAAAGTCGCGCGTGAGCGCGTAGGCTTGCGTTCCGGGCCAGTCCGGCGGCAACAGTCCGGGCGGCAATTGCGGGTCATGGAGCAGCACGCGGCGAAACGCGTGGATCAAGAGCGTGCGAACCACGAAGCACTGCTCCGCGTCGCCGGCACCAGGGCCGCGCGCCGTGAACGCACCGATCACGTCGCCGAAGAGCGCAATGAAACGCCGGTAACCACCTGCGATCGTGGCGAGGTCCCACGTCGACGCAACGCGTGACGCCATCGATGCGGTGGCGAAAGCCCAGCTTTCGCGCGCGTCGAGGAGGGTGACGTCCGGGAGGACGCCCAGCCTCGCGGCGATGCGCGCGGCCGCGCTTTCGCCATGCGCCGGCCGTACGTACACGCCGGGTCCCATCGAGCCAAAGCCTTCCCACGAAAGCTCGTCGCGCAGCGCGTCGCGAATCGGTGGCCGCAGGGCGGCGCCGGCAATCAGTACCAGCTCCCACCCGCCATCCCATGCCGGATCCGGCGGGGCATAGATGCGCCGGTACGCCTGTGCGAACCGCTCCCCACCGGCTCGGGTGAGGCGATACCGGCTGCGGCGGCCGCGTGTTTCCGCCTCCAGCCACCCGTCGCGCGCCAGGCGGAATACACTGGTCCGCGCAAGCCGCTCGCTGATGCCGAAAGGGGCAAGAAGCCCGATCAGGCCGGACAGCCAGACAACGCCCCCGTGCGGCGCCAATGCGTCGCCCCAGAGCGTGACGATCAGAGACTTGGCCCGCGGAGGATCCGCTGCCAGCGTGCGTTCGATCCACCGTGCGACGATCGGATCGCGCCTCACCCCAGCGCGGCCCGCCTTCTGTACGCGGCCACGTGATACATATTTTACTTGCGCCATAGTGGAAGTGTATCGTAATATTGTAGCACTGGCGAGCCGTGGCAAGCATCGCGGGCGCCCGGAGGAGGTTTCCGATGTACGCGCAAATGGTGGAAACCGGTGTCGCCAAGGTGCAGGACGTCGCGGAGATGTCGAGCGAGGAACGCGCGTTTCAAGCCCGCGTCGACGCCGACGTCAAGATCGAGCCGCAGGATTGGATGCCGGACGCGTATCGCCGCACGCTGATCCGGCAGATCCAGCAGCACGCGCACTCGGAGATCGTCGGGATGCTGCCCGAAGGCAATTGGATCACGCGCGCGCCGTCGCTCAAGCGCAAGGCGATCCTGATGGCGAAAGTGCAGGACGAAGCCGGTCACGGCCTCTATCTCTATTCGGCGGCCGAGACGCTCGGCGTGTCGCGCGACCAGCTCATCGCCGACCTGCACGCCGGCAAGGTCAAATACTCGTCGATATTCAACTATCCGACGCTCACCTGGGCCGACATCGGCGCGATCGGCTGGCTCGTGGACGGTGCGGCGATCATGAACCAGATTCCGCTGTGTCGTTGCTCGTACGGACCGTATTCGCGCGCGATGATCCGCATTTGCAAGGAAGAGTCGTTCCACCAGCGGCAGGGATTCGACATCATGATGACGCTGTGTCGGGGGAGCGCCGAACAAAAGACGATGGCGCAGGATGCATTGAATCGCTGGTGGTGGCCGTCGCTGATGATGTTCGGACCGCCCGACGCGTCGAGCGTGCACAGCGCGCAATCGGCGCAATGGAAGATCAAGCTATTGTCCAACGACGAATTGCGCCAACGATTTGTCGACCAGACAGTGCCACAGGCCGATTACCTCGGCATCGCGATGCCCGACCCGCTCCTCAAATGGAACGAGGAGCGCAATCATTACGACTTCGGTCCGATCGACTGGAGCGAGTTCCACAACGTGCTGAAAGGCAACGGCCCCTGCAACCGCGACCGGATGCGCACGCGCGTCAAGGCATGGGAGGAGGGCGCCTGGGTGCGCGAGGCGGCGGTCGCATATGCGGAGAAGCATGCATGATGAGCAACGCCGGGCCGTCCCAAGGTGCGAATAACGCCCCCCATGGGGGCAGCGTAGCGGCGGCAGCCGCAAGCGTGGGGGTCCAATGAGCAAGGAATGGCCGCTGTGGGAGATCTTCATCCGCTCGCAACACGGGCTCGCGCACAAACACGTTGGCAGCTTGCACGCGCCGGATGCGGAAATGGCCGTCAAGAACGCGCGCGACGTCTATACACGGCGCAACGAGGGCGTTTCGATCTGGGCGGTCCGATCGGCGGACGTGCACGCATCCGCGCCGGGCGACAAGGGACCGCTGTTCGAGCCGTCGAACGACAAGATTTACCGGCACCCGACGTTCTTTCCGATGCCCGATGAAGTGAAGCATCTCTGATGCGATGACGCTCGATCCGCAACTGTTCGAATATTTGCTGCGGCTCGCCGATTCCGACCTGATCCTTGCGCAGAGGCTCGGTGAAGCGGTCGGCAAAGGTCCCGTGCTCGAGGAGGATATCGCGCAAACCAACGTCGGCCTCGACTTGCTGGGTCAGGCGCGCCTCTGGTTCGGCTACGCGAGCGACATTGAAGGGCGTGCGCGTGGACGGGGCCGCAGCGAGGACGAGCTCGCGTTCCTGCGCGACGGCGGAGAGTTCCGCAACCTGTTGCTCGTCGAGCAACCGAACGGCAACTTTGCCGATACGATGGCGCGCCAATTCTATTTCGATCAATGGCATCTGTTGCTGCTCGCAGCACTCGAATCGTCGGCCGACGTGCGCGTTGCGGCAATCGCGGCCAAGGCGCGCAAGGAAGTCGCCTATCACGCCGGGCGATCGGCCGATTGGGTGATGCGACTGGGCGACGGCACGGCGGAGTCGCACGAGAAAATGCAATCCGCACTGGGTGACCTCTGGACGTACACCGGCGAAATGTTCGAGCCCGACAGCGTGGAATTGGCGTTGATCGAGTCGGGTATCGCGGCCGACGTCCGGACGTTGCGCGAGCCGTGGTCCTCAGCGCTCCGCGCTGTATGCGACGAAGCGACGCTCGCAGTTCCCGACGGCGATTGGATGCAGGGCGCGAACGGACGCGGCGGCAAGCAGGGCGTCCACAGCGAGCACTTCGGTCATCTTCTTGCCGAATTGCAATGTCTGCAACGCGCGTATCCGGGGGCGCAATGGTGAGCATGGACCTCGTTGCCGTGGCCGATGCTCCGCGCGCGGCGAACCCTCCCATCGATCGTCGCATCGCCGGCGCCTGGGATGCACTCGCCGGCGTCGTCGATCCCGAGATCCCGATCGTGTCGATCGTCGAGCTCGGCATCGTGCGCGGCGTTCGTTTCGATGGCGCAACGCTGGTCGTCGATACGACGCCTACGTACTCGGGCTGTCCGGCGACCGACGTCATCGCCGCCGACATCGGCGACGCACTTGCGGCTGCGGGATTTTCGGATCTTCGGATGGAGACGCGCCTTGCGCCGCCGTGGACCTCCGACTGGATCGCGCCGGAGGCCAAGCGAAGGCTCCGCGCCTTTGGGATCGCGCCGCCGCACGTGACCGCGCCCAGGATCAGCGTTGTGAGCATCAGCCCACTGCGCCGTAACGCGGTGACGATTCCGTGCCCGCGCTGCGGATCGACGCGCACGCGTCTTGTCGCGCAGTTCGGCTCCACGGCGTGCAAGGCGCACTATCGCTGCGACGATTGCGCCGAGCCGTTCGACTACTTCAAGCCACACTGAAACATTCGCCCGCCGCGTCGGCGGCGGACCCGAGGAATTCGCCAATCCCGATGAGCAAGTTCCATCCGTTGCCGATTGCCCGTGTCGAGCGCGAAACGCGCGACGCGATCGCGATCACGTTTGCCGTACCCGACCGTTTGCGCGAGCAGTTCCGCTTCGAGCAGGGGCAGCACCTGACGTTGCGCGCCGACATCGGCGGCGAGGACGTGCGGCGGTCGTACTCGATCTGCTCGGCGGTGGATGACGATACGCTTCGAATCGCGGTCAAGCGCTCGCCCGGCGGCTTATTCTCGACGTGGGCGAACGAAGCGCTCGAGGCGGGAGCGGCGATCGACGTCATGCCGCCGATGGGCCACTTCAACACGCCGCTCGACCCGGCCGCGAAACGGCATTACGCGGGATTCGCCGCAGGGAGCGGCATCACACCACTCTTGTCCATCGTCAAGACCACGCTTGCCACCGAGCCGCGGTCGCGTTTCACGCTGTTCTATGGCAACCGCGCGTCGGGCACCGTGATGTTCAAGGAGGAGCTGGCGGCGCTCAAGGACACCTACATCGACCGCTTCAACCTCGTGCACGTGCTTTCACGCGAAGCGCAGGACATCGACCTCTTGCACGGCCGGATCGACCGCGCGAAGGCCGATGCGTTGATCGCGCACTGGCTCCCGGGCAACGAGATCGACGCTGCCTTCGTCTGCGGACCCGAAGGCATGATGGACGCGGTCGTCGCGGCACTCAAGGGGCGCGGCTTCCCGGACGCGAAGATCAAGATCGAGCGCTTTGCCGCCAGCATTCCCAAGCACCAGCACGTAGTGCGGCCGCTGCCGCAAGCGGCGCGGACCGAATCCCAACTGACGGTGATCATCG
>CATPAO010000235.1 GCA_955652025.1 Casimicrobiaceae bacterium | reverse complement strand
TTCTCGCCTTTCAGCAGGCCGATCAATCCTTTCGGCGCGTTTTCCAATCCTTCGACTATCGATTCGCGATATTTGAGCCGTCCCTCGGCGAGAAATCCAGTCAAGCCCTCGATCGCCTCGCCGTAGCGGTCCTTCCAGTCGTACACGATCATCCCCTGCATTCGGATCCGATTCACCAGCACCGACCGAAGCCGCTTATAGCCGTAAGGCGCGGTCGCGTTGTATTCGGCGATCAGGCCGCAAAGGACGATCCGGGAGAAGCGATTCATCTGAAGAAGCAGCGTGTCGAGCATCTCGCCGCCGACGTTCTCGAAGTAGACGTCGACACCGGCGGGGCACGCGTGTCGCAGGTTCTCGTGCAAGTCGCCGCTCTTGTAGTCGACGCAGGCATCGAAGCCAAGCTCATTGGCGACGTAATCGCATTTCGCGGGCCCGCCGGCGATGCCGACGACGCGACAGCCCTTGATCTTCGCGAGTTGCCCAACGATGCTGCCGACCGCGCCTGATGCCGCGGACACGACAACCGTTTCGCCCGGCTTGGGCTGTCCGATCTCGGACAGGCCGAACCACGCGGTAATCCCCGGCATGCCGAGAAGGCCGAGAAAGTAGGAGGCGGGCGCGCGGGCCGTGTCGATCGGCGTGACGTCGCGCGCCTTCGCCGTGCCGTAGCGTTGCCAGCCGAGCGGCGTCAAGACCTTGTCGCCCGGCTTCAACTTCGGATCGCGCGACGCCACGACTTCGCCGACGGTTTGTCCCACCATCACGGCATCGAGCTGTGCCGGCGGCACATAAGACTTCGCGTCGCTCATCCGGCCGCGCATATACGGATCGAGCGACAGCCAGTCGTTCCTGACCAGCACTTCGCCGTCGCCTGGTTCGGGAATGGGCGTCTCGACGATCCGGAAGTTGTCCTCGCTGACTTGGCCCTTCGGCCGGCTGGCGAGAAGGATTTGCGTGTTCAGCGCGTGTTTCTGCATTGCGGTCCCCATCGGCAACGACACTCGATTCCCATCGTCGCGGCGTGCATCACGCGGCCGTCGCCGCAAAGCGCTGCAAATGATGATCGGCATCGCCGAACTGCTGCGCGATCACCGTCAGCCGCCGGAACGTATGGCTGATCTTCATTTCGTCGGTCATCCCCATGCCGCCGTGAAGCTGAACCGCCTCCTGGCTGACGTGACGGCAGGCATCGGCGATCTTCACCTTCGCCGCCGACACGACGTGCATCCGTCGCGCCCGATTGGTCTCCCCGTCGACCGCGCCGCACGCGAGGTTCGCCATCGACCTTGCCTGCTCGTAACTGATCACCATATCGACCATCCGGTGCTGCAGGGCTTGGAACGAACCAATCGGCGTCCCGAACTGCTTGCGCGTCTTCAAATACTCGAGCGTTGCGTCGTTGGCGGACTTGATCGCGCCGACGGCTTCGGCGCAAGTCAATGCCGTGGCGAAGTCCACGACGTCCTCGATCTGCGCGAGGCCGGTGTGGGCGTCACCGATCAGCGCGTCGGCGCCGATCTCCACGCCGTCGAAGACGATGTCCGCGGCACGCAATCCGTCGATCGTCCGATACGCCGTCATGCCGAGGCCCGGTGTGCCGGCATCGACAAGCAGCAGCGCGATCCCATTCGAATCCGCTTCTGCGCCCGCAATGCGCGCCGACACGACCAGCGTATCGGCGCCGGGGGCGTTCACGATGACGCGCTTCGCGCCGTCGATCCGAAAGCCGTCGCCCACGTGTGTTGCGCGCGTAGCAACGTGCGCGAGGTCGTAGCGCGCACGGCTTTCCGTATGCGCGAACGCCAACGTCGATCGACCCTCGATCACGGCGGGTAGCGTCTGTTTTTTCTGCGCCGGCGTCCCCGCGCGCGCGATGAATTGCGCGCCGAGCCCGATCGTCGCCAAGTAGGGCTCGACGATCAGCGCATCGCCGATCGCCTCCATCGTGCTCATCATGTCGACGGCGCCGCCGCCGAATCCGCCGAACTCTGATCGGAATGGCAGCCCCAACAGGCCGAGATCGGCGATCGCCACCCAACGCTCGCGACTCCAGCCCGCTTCCGAAGCGACGATCTTGTTGCGCGAATCGAAGCCGTAGTCGCGCTGAACGAAGCGAGCGATCGACGCCGCCAACAACCGCTGCTCTTCGGTAGGATCGAAGTTCATGCGGCCTCAAAGTCCCAGGGCGTGCTTGGCGATGATGTTGCGCTGGATCTCATTCGAGCCCGCGTAGATCGTCGTCTTGCGATAGTTGAAGTAGCGCGGCGCCAGTGCCGCCAGGACGAAATCGAATCGATCGGAATCGCCGACCGGCGCGAAGGGTTGTGCGAGCGGGCCCGCAGCCTGCATCATCAGCTCGGTGAGCGCCTGCTGGATCTCGGTCCCCTTGATTTTCAACAGCGACACTTCGGCGCCCGGCACACGGCCGCCGCGAAGCTCGTCGAGAAAGCGCAAATTGGTGATCGTCAGCGCCATGAGCTCGATCTCGAGCCGCGACACGCGGTCGCGAAAGCGCGGGTCGTCGATGAGCGGCTTGCCGTCTTTCCGCTCGTTTGCCGCCAAAGCCTTGAGCCGTTCGAGCTCGCGCCGCGACGTGCCGATCCGCGCCGTGTTCATTCGCTCGTGGCCGAGCAGATATTTGGCGACCGTCCACCCCTTGCCTTCGTCGTGCACCCGATGGTCAATGGGAACTTCGACGTCGTCGAAGAACACTTCGTTCACCTCGTGCCCTCCATCCATCAGACGCAGCGGGCGCACGGTGATCCCGGGCGTCTTCATGTCGATCAGCAGGAACGAGATGCCGTCCTGCTTCCGCTCCATCGCGGGATCGGTCCGCACGAGGCAGAAGATCCAATCGGCCATGTGCGCGAATGTCGTCCAGGTCTTTTGGCCGTTGACGACGTAGCAGTCGCCGCGCCGCGTGGCGGACGTGCGGAGTGACGCCAGGTCCGACCCCGATCCTGGCTCGGAATAGCCTTGGCACCAAAAATCGTCGCCATTGTAAATTCGGGGCAGAAAACGCTGCTTCTGCGCCGCGGACCCGAACGCGAGCAGCACCGGCGCGCACATCGCCAATCCGAACGGAACGAGCGGCGGCGCGCCCGCGTAGCCGCACTCTTCCTCGAAGATGTATCGCTCCACGACGTTCCAGCCGGTGCCGCCCCATTCGCGCGGCCACGACGGCGCGATCCAGCCCTGCGCCGCGAGTATCCTGTGCCAGCGGGTGAGGTCGTCCCGCGACAGGTGATCGTAGCGCAGGACCTTGGCGCGCAGATCCGGCGGCAAATGGTCGCGCAGCCAGCCGCTGACGTGGTCGCGAAACGCGCGTTCTTCGGTGGAGTAGTTGAGATCCATGGCAAGGGGTGCGACTCCGCCCGGGGCGGTCGCGGTAAAGTATCGTCCGCGCGCCTCCTCCACCGAAACTCTACGGCAATCCGGCGCCGAAGCGATAGGACATTCATGAGCGTCAAGCAACTGTTCGACCTCTCGGGCAAGAATGCGCTCGTGACCGGCGGATCGCGCGGCCTCGGGCTGCAGATCGCCGAGGCGCTGGGCGAGATGGGGGCCCGCGTCGCGCTCACGGCGCGGAAGCGCGATGAACTGGAAGCTGCCGCGGCACACTTGCGCGGGCAAGGCGTTCACGCCGTTCCGCTTCCCTGCGACATGTCGAATGTCGCCGGCATTCCCGCGATGGTCGGCGACGCGATCGCCGCGTTGGGCCCGATCGACATCCTGGTCAACAACGCCGGCGCGACCTGGGGCGCCGCAACGCTCGACCATCCGCTCGAAGCCTGGCAGAAGGTAATCAACCTGAACCTGACCGCGATGTTCGTCGTATCGCAGGAAGTCGGGCGGCGCTCGATGGTCCCGCGGCGCAGCGGCAAGATCATCAACCTTGCCTCGATTCTCGGCCTCGGCGGCGGCGGCGAAGCCGGGCGGCCGGCGACGCTCGCGTACAACACCAGCAAGGGGGGCGTCGTCAACTTCACGCGCTCGCTCGCGGTCGAGTGGGCGCAATACAACATCAACGTGAATGCGATCGCGCCCGGCTTTTTCCCGACCAAGATGACCAAGGGCGTACTCGAAATGCTCGGCGACGAGGCGGCGAATCACGCGCCGATGAAGCGCGTCGGCGGTCCCGAGGATCTGAAAGGATTGGTCGCGTTGTTCGCGTCCGACGCCTGCTCGTTCATCACCGGGCAGATCGTCGCGGTCGATGGCGGCGTCACGGCGACGTGAATGCCGCGGAGGAATTCGTCGGCACGCGGCCGGTCGCCGACGCGCATCGGTTCGACGTCGCCGCGCTGGGTCGCTACCTCGCGACGTGCATCGAGGGATTTTGCGGACCGCTTGCGGTCGAACAATTCAACGGCGGACAGTCCAATCCGACGTACAAACTCTCGGTCGGCGACCGGTCGTATGTTCTGCGCCGCAAGCCGCCGGGCAAGCTCCTGCCGTCGGCGCATGCGGTCGATCGAGAATACCGGGTGATCACCGCGCTCGCGCCGACCGGCGTCCCGGTCGCGCGCACCTATTGCCTGTGCGAAGACGAATCCGTGATCGGTACCGCGTTCTACGTCATGGATTTTGTCGCCGGGCGGATCTTCTGGGATCCCCGGCTGCCCGGCGTGGCGCGCGAGGAGCGACGCGCGA
>CATPAO010000234.1 GCA_955652025.1 Casimicrobiaceae bacterium | reverse complement strand
TTGGTCTTGTTAGGCCACAACGGCCTCCCCGGAGAAACCATAGTTTCCACCGTCAGTAACAGACACGCATCACGAAGCGTCAAATCTGAATATACAAGACCGCACGTTTGCATGGACGGTCAAGCCCTTCGTGAAATGATGATTCATCATCGTTCAGTTTTCGCATTGATGCTTTGCTGGCTTTTGCTACTGGGCGGCGCCGCAGTAGCTGGCCAGTTCGACGACGGTCTCGCCGCCTACGACCAGGGACGGTTCGAAAGGGCATTCGAGCTGTGGCTGCCGCTGGCCCAGCAAGGCAACGCGGCTGCGCAGTTCAACCTGGCTGCGCTGTACGAAAAAGGATCAGGCGTCGCGCAGGATCGCGTGGAGGCAGCCCGATGGAATCTGGCGGCCGCGAAGCAGGGCGATCTCGACGCCCAGCTGAAGATCGCCTCGCTGTCTGAGGAGGGGACGGGTGTGGCCAAGGACCCCGACGCGGCCCGCAAGTGGTATCAGGCCGTCCTAAGCAGCCCGCAGGCCACCCGTGAAGCGATGGCGGCCAAGGAAAAAGCGCGGCAGCACTTGGCAGCGATCGCTGGCGTAACGCAGCAGGTAGTGCCGTATGACTACGGGCGCTACGTTGTTGTGCGCGGCGCCGACGATACCTGCGTCATTGCGCTTCAGGGCTACATCACCACGGACACACGCCTCAAGTTCGATGACGTGGTGGCCATCAGCCGCAAGATGGGATGCAGCAGGCCCGTGTTGATGCTCGAATCGTCCGGCGGAGGCTTGGTGGACGGCATCAGCATCGGCAGGGAGGTCCGAGCGCAGGGGATGCAAACGGTAAGTCGCTACGATTGCGCATCAGCCTGCGGGCTGATCTTCATGGGCGGCGTCGAACGCGTATTGGTCGGCTCGCGCGCTCGCATTGGCCTGCATCAGGCCGCCAGCGGCACGGTGAAAGCGCAGCACTGCAGCAGCGTAGCCGACGGCAACGGCATGCAGGAGATCAGGCACTACCTGGCGTGGGTGGTACCGGCAACGGGGGCGGAGGTCATGAAGGTGATCATGGACACTCCCTGCAAGACAATTACGTGGGTCAACGGCGAGCGCAGCATCGCGTTGGGCGTGGCCACGCGTCTAGATGCCGACGGAACGGACTTGTTCGGCCCGATGGCGCCCAAGCGTTGAGAGAGGCTTCTGCGTTAGGCTAACGATGCCCCGACGGCATGAACCTCTTACGAGCGTCCCGACACAATCACACCGCTCCGCTTTCGCGTTTCATCAGGGCGACCCCAGAACTTCGGGCGTCCCGCAAGTCTTCTTCCACGCGGCTCTCGCCGCGTGCTGCTGCACTCAAGTGCAGTGGGTGGGATGCCTTCCTCAACCCCGGAAGACATACAGCCCCAAGCAGAGGGCGCAACCAATGGTGTACATCAGCCAAGTCTGCGGAACAAAGTACGGGTACACCATCAGGACAACGCCGATGACCATCGGTTTCCACAACGCCATCTTCTTGCCGTACACGAAAGCGACGAAGCCAACGGCTCCGAAGAGCAAGGAGCCGATCAGCGCAGAAGGGTTGGAGAACACGGAACCGGAAATTTCGGGTGACAGGCGGGTGGACGACCTACGTGCATTCACCCGCGCACCCTCCGCGTCGGCAAAAAGTCCCGGCATCGCTGCAAGGCTTTAGAGGGCTGCCCGTGCCCCTTTGATCGCGCTACAGGCGATGCTGGTGCCGGATAAAGGATTCGAACCCTTGACCTTCGCATTACAAATGCGCTGCTCTACCAACTGAGCTAATCCGGCACTGAAAGGTGACTGTTCACCTCAAACGTGGTGACTTTTGCCGCAATCGTTATCGACGGAACTGTCGTACCCCATTGTTTCATTTGGGGAATCTGAATATAATACCTACGCGGCTCTGTGATTACAAAACCGCTGCTCTACCAACTGAGCTATGCCGGCGCGGTGCGATTCCAGCGCGGGGAAGGCGAATCGTTAGCCGCAGTGGGGACAATGCGTCACTTGATGATCTGCAGATGCGACGGGCGCTTGACCTTGATTTGAGTCTGTTCCTTCGGCGCGGTTTCGACCGGTTCGATTTCCTTGGGCGCCGTTGCGGCGATGAGCGCCGCGGCGGGGTCGGCCGCGAGCGTGAACGCGAACCCGTAGCCCGTTTCCTTCGCGAAAATCCCGGACACGGCGTTCATCGGAACCGCCACTTCCTGCGACGCACCGTTGAAGCGCGCAGAAAATTGGATCCACTCGTTATCGATCGTCAGCTTGCGCGTGGCCGTGGCGCTGATGTTCAGCACGATCTCGCCGTTCTTGACGAACGAGACCGGGACGCGCGTCTGCGCGCTCACCTTCACTGCGAGATAGGGCGTCAGTCCGTTGTCTGCGCACCACTCGCAGATCGCACGCACGAGATACGGTTTGGCCGACTGCTCTGACATGGCGCACGCATAGTACGCCGAACCGGAGACCGGGGCGGTGCGCCCACTTAACAACGGAGATTCATTGACGCTGAATCCACGTTCGCGAATGCGTCACTTCCGCATCCCGCGCTCCGCCGAGGTAAGCGCTTCGGAAAATGCCGGCCGGACGAACAATCGCTCGGCGTACTTCATCAGCGGAGCCGCCTGCTTTGGCATCTGGATTCCGTAGTAGTCGAG
>CATPAO010000233.1 GCA_955652025.1 Casimicrobiaceae bacterium | reverse complement strand
GTTTGGAGATCCTCAAAGAAGCCGGGGACGCGTGGGGATTTGCCGCCTGTCTGAATACTCTTGCAATGGAGCGACGCTTTGTCGGTGATCTCGCGCTCGGCACGTTGCACGCACTCGAGCAACGGGATCCGACCGTTGTCATCGCAATAGACGCCGACGCCAAGGTTCACTTTGAGCGGATTCTTGTCCGCATTGTAGGCGTCGGAAACCCCGAGAATCGGGTCCCGCGGTGCGAGTTCGATCGCCGCCAGCAGGGAACCAGTGAGCGGAGCGTTCATGGATTGAGGCGGCCAAGTGAAAACAGGTTATTGTACCGTGAGGTAGCGTCGGCTTGAGGTCGTGTTCCTGCGTCCCCATCTCCTACTTGGATTGATCGTCTGACTGGCATGGCTCGCGCCGATACCCGCCTCGAACCCGCTCCGAAGATTCCGCCGCTCACCGCACTCCGCACGGTGGCACGGGTCGGCGGATTTCTCCGCCCCTACCGGCGCCAAGTCGCCTACGCCGCGGTGGCGCTTGTGTTCGCCGCCGCCGCCGTGCTGGCGATGGGGCAGGGGCTGAGGTTCGTCGTCGATCGAGGGTTCTCCGCCGGCAACGCCGCGGAGCTCGATCGCATGCTGGGCGCGATGCTCGGCGTGATCATTGTCGTCGCCATGGCGACGTACACGCGGTTCTACTACGTGTCGTGGCTGGGTGAGCGTGTCACGGCGGATCTGCGCCGCGCCGTGTTCGATCATCTCCTTCGATTGCCGCCGGGATTCTTCGAAATCACGCGCACCGGCGAAGTGATTTCCCGCCTCACCACCGATACGACGATGCTGGAGACGGTCATCGGATCGTCGGCGTCGATGGCGATCCGCAACCTGTTGCTGATGATCGGCGGGTTCGTGATGCTGGCGCTCACCAGTCTCAAGCTCACGCTGCTCGTGCTGGCCGGCGTGCCGCTGGTGGTGGCGCCGATCATCCTGTTCGGCCGGCGCGTGCGCAAGCTTGCCCGGGCGAGCCAGGACCGCGTCGGCGACGTCGGCGCCTACGTCGACGAGGCGCTGCACGAGGTGCGCACCGTGCAGGCGTATGGCCACGAGGAGATCGATCGGCGGCTCTTCGGCGAGCGCGTCGAGGCGGCGTTCGCGACCGCCAAGCGACGCATCCGGCAGCGCGCGATGCTGGTGGCGACGGTGATCATGCTCGTGTTCGGCGCCGTGGGCGTGATCCTGTGGATAGGTGGGCACGATGTCGTGGCGGGGCGGCTTTCGCCGGGACAGCTCTCCGCGTTCGTTTTCTATGCGGTGATCGTGGCGGGCGCCGTAGGTACGATCAGCGAAGTGATCGGCGACCTGCAGCGTGCCGCGGGCGCGACCGAGCGGCTGTTCGAGTTGCTTGCGATCGAGCCCGAGATCCGCGCACCGGCGAATCCTGTCCCGATGCCGGTGCCGGCGCGCGGGACCGTTGATTTCGATGCCGTCACGTTTCGCTATCCGTCGAGACCCGACGCCGCGGCGTTGGCCGATTTCTCGTTGAGCGTGGAGCCTGGCGAGAAAATCGCGCTCGTCGGTCCGTCGGGCGCCGGCAAGACGACGGTCTTTGCGTTGTTGTTGCGCTTCTACGACCCACAACTGGGGGCGGTACGCATCGATGGTGTGGACCTCAAGTCGGCGGATCCGATCGAAGCGCGGCGACGGCTCGCCGTCGTTCCGCAGGATCCCGTGATCTTCGCCGCCAGCGTGCTCGACAACGTTCGATATGGACGGCCGAGCGCGAGCGACGCCGACGTGCGCGCGGCCTGCGACGCGGCGTATGCGACCGAGTTCATCGACCGGCTGCCCGAGCGCTTCGATAGTTTCCTGGGTGAGCGCGGCGTGCGGCTTTCCGGCGGTCAGCGACAGCGGCTCGCCATCGCGCGCGCCATCTTGGCCGATCGACCGGTGCTGTTACTAGACGAAGCGACCAGCGCACTGGACGCGGAGAGCGAGCGGGTCGTTCAACTCGCGCTCGAGCGGCTGATGGCGGGACGCACAGTGCTGATGATCGCGCATCGGCTGGCCACGGTTCGCCACGCCGATCGCATCGCCGTCATGGAGCAGGGCCGCATCATAGCCGTCGGGCGTCACGACGATCTCACACGGACGAACGCGTTGTACGCGCGGCTGGCGGCGCTTCAATTCGGCGCGGTGAAGCCGCAGGCCGACGGCGTCGGCGCGCTGGAGATCGCGGCGCAACGTTGACGTCCGAGTTGAAATACTCCTCGCCGCGCCCGCTTGCCGCGGTCTACAATATTCGGTTTGGCCCCGCCCGCATGAAAAATATGATCGTCACGTTTCCCGACAGCCCGTACGAGCTTCATCAGATGTTCGAGCCGGCCGGCGACCAGCCGGAGGCGATCGCCAAGCTCATCGAGGGCCTGACCGACGGACTCTCGTTCCAGACGCTGCTGGGTGTCACCGGCTCAGGCAAGACGTACACGATGGCGAACGTGATCGCGCGGACCGGCCGGCCGGCGATCGTGCTTGCGCCGAACAAGACGCTTGCCGCGCAGCTCTATTCCGAATTCCGCGAGTTCTTTCCCAACAACGCCGTCGAATATTTCGTCTCGTATTACGACTACTATCAACCCGAGGCCTACGTCCCGTCGCGCGATCTGTACATCGAGAAGGACAGCTCGATCAACGAGCACATCGAGCAGATGCGCCTGTCGGCAACCAAGGCCATTCTCGAGCGGCAGGATTGCGTGATTGTCTGCACGGTGTCGGCGATCT
Source organism: Casimicrobiaceae bacterium (assembly GCA_955652025.1). GTDB lineage: Bacteria > Pseudomonadota > Gammaproteobacteria > Burkholderiales > Casimicrobiaceae > VBCG01. Next base: position 2,930 of record CATPAO010000233.1, on the reverse strand, counting down.
ACGGTATCGGCGACCCGTCCGAATATCACAGCATGATCCTGCACGTCCGGCAGGGCGACAAGCTGTCGCAACGCGACGCGATCAAGCGGCTGGCCGAAATGCAGTATCAGCGCGCCGACCTCGAGTTCAAGCGCGGCACGTTCCGCGTGCGGGGCGATGTGCTCGACATCTTTCCGGCCGAGAATGCCGAGAATGCCGTACGCGTCTCGCTGTTCGACGACGAGGTCGAAACAATACAGCTGTTCGACCCGTTGACCGGCCACCTCAAGCAGAAGATGCAGCGCTACACGGTGTTTCCGTCGTCGCACTATGTGACCGGACGGCAAAAGGTCCTGAACGCGATCGAGGCGATCAAAGTCGAGCTTGCGCAGCAAAAGGAATTCTTCGTTACGCAAATGAAGCTCATCGAGGCGCAACGGATCGAGCAACGAACACGCTTCGACCTCGAGATGATGAGCGAGATCGGATTTTGCAAGGGCATCGAGAACTACTCGCGGCACCTTTCGGGGCGCAAGGCGGGCGACCCGCCGCCGACGCTGATCGACTATCTGCCGAGCAGCGCGCTGATGTTCATCGACGAGTCCCACGTCACGATTCCGCAGACGGGCGGCATGTACAAGGGGGATCGCGCGCGCAAGGAAAATCTGGTGAATTACGGATTTCGCCTGCCGTCGGCGCTCGACAATCGGCCATTGCGCTTCGACGAGTTCGAAAAGCTATTGCCGCAGACGACGTTCGTATCGGCGACGCCGTCGGAGTACGAGCGCACGCACGCGGGACAGGTGGTCGAACAGGTCGTGCGACCGACGGGCCTCGTCGACCCTGTGCTGATCATTCGTCCGGCGGCGACGCAGGTGGACGATCTGTTGTCGGAAATCGGACTGCGCGTCGAGCGGCGCGAGCGGGTCCTGGTGACGACGCTCACCAAGCGGATGGCCGAGGACTTGACCGACTACCTTGCCGAGCATGGCGTGAAGGTCCGCTACCTCCATTCGGACATCGATACTGTCGAACGGGTCGAGATCATTCGCGATCTGCGATTGGGCGAGTTCGATGTGCTGGTCGGGATCAATCTTTTGCGCGAAGGCCTAGACATACCGGAGGTCTCGCTGGTGGCAGTGCTCGACGCCGACAAGGAGGGATTTCTTCGCGCCGAGCGTTCGCTCATCCAGACGATCGGCCGCGCCGCCCGCCACATCAACGGGACCGCGATTCTATATGCCGACAAGATGACCGACTCGATGCGGGCAGCGATCGGCGAGACGGAGCGCCGTCGTGCGAAGCAGATCGAATGGAACGCGCGGATGGGCATCACGCCGAAGGGTATCGAGAAGCGGATCAAGGACATGATCGAGGGCGCGTACGATTTCGAGGAAGGCAAGAAGGAGCTGAAAGCGGCGCAAACACGCGCAAAGTACGAGGCGATGGGCGAGAAGGATCTCGAAAAGGAGCTGAAACTCCTCGAGAAGCAGATGCTCGATGCGGCGCGGAACCTCGAGTTCGAAAAGGCCGCCGAGCTGCGTGACCGCCTGTACAAGATCAAGGAAGCGATGTTCGGCGTGCAGCTGCCCGTCGAAACATGATGAAGCGGATGCCGCGGCGTTTGTCCCCGTAACAGTCGTCGACGATACTCGGCCGATTTCCGCTCTGAGACTCGATGGTCAAGAACAAAACCGGCGTGCTCTTCGTTTGCATGGGCAATATCTGCCGTTCACCCACTGCCGAGGGCGTATTTCGTGCGCTCGCGGTGCGCGCCGGGTGGGCGCGACGTCTTCGCATCGATTCGGCGGGAACGCATGATTTTCACATCGGCGAGCCCCCCGACCCGCGCGCGATTGCAAGCGCCGAACGGCGCGGTTACGACATCCGGAAGTTACGTGCGCGTCAGATCGCGCCGCGTGATTTCACCCGGTTCGACTGGATACTCGCCATGGACCAAGGGAATCTGGGCCGGCTGAAGGAGCTGCAGCCGAAGGATTTTGCCGGCCAAATCGGTCTTTTGCTGGATGTCGCGCCGGCGCTCGGCATGCGGAACGTGCCGGATCCCTACTATGGCGGCCCCGACGCGTTCGAGCGAATGCTCGACCTCGTCGAGCCGGCCACCGAGGCGCTCCTTGCGCGCCTGATCGAGGCATCGCCGGTCCAATGACCGCGACGAACGCCTCGCGGCGGCGACGACGCGCCCGGGCGAGATAAGGATATTGGGCGCGCGTCGTGCATTGGTCGCGCGCCCCCGTCAGCCGTCGCACGAATTCTGCGCGTATCAAGGCGCAGGCGGATTCGTATCCTTATGCGTCTCGACGAGCTCGAGCGGCTCATTCGTGATTTCGACGCGTGGCGGGCGCACGCGCTTTGGTCGTGGTAGCTCAGCCAGCTCGTCCGCCAGTGGCGCCGTTACGCGGTCACGTGTTTCGACCAACTCGAGCTCGGAATCCGGCGGTAACGCGCGCGATACCGGAGGAATATCGGGCAGATTGCTTGGCGGCGCCGGCTCGCGTGGTGTCAATACGGATTCCGCGAACGCGATCGGCGTCGATTCGCCGAGTGGCCGTCGCGGCTCCTTTTCCATGTGAACGGGGTGGGATGAAACCGACGTCTCGCTGGGAACGCTTTCGATCGCGGACAAAGCCATCTCGGACCCTAGCGGCGATGTGATCTCGCTTGTCGTCGCAGGAAGTGCGTTGACTGGCGGCGGCGCATCGATGAGCGTGCGTTGCGGCGCGACGACGTCCACCTTCGCATCGGCTTCGTGTCCCGAAGCATCGTGCGTCACACGTTCCGACTTTTCGCCGCGATCAGCGGCGCCGCGTCCACGCCGACCGCGTCGCCTGCGTCCGCCTTCGCGGCGCTCGTCACTGTCGGCATGCGGTGCGGGGGGCGCCGCGGCGATTGGACTTGCCGTCGGCTTGGCCGGGGGCGCATCCGTCCGC
>CATPAO010000232.1 GCA_955652025.1 Casimicrobiaceae bacterium | reverse complement strand
CCTCATTGGCGCGATCGTCGCCGCCGGCAGCGTGCGCCTCGTCGACTTGCGCCCAGCGCTTCTCGCCGCCAAGGCCCGCGAGCGCATTTATTTCGCCACCGACTCGCATTGGAACATGCTGGGCGCCGCCGTTGCGTATAGTGAATTGATGCGCGAGGTCCAGCGCGCATTACCTGCGGGACGTCTGCGTGCGATTGCACCGGCGGTTCTTCCCCCGTACGTGCCGGACGTCGATATCTGGCAGGGCGATCTCGCGCGCTTCATCGGTGTTCCGGCACGATTTCGCGAGCCCGATTACGCGCCGCTCTCCAAGGTGCTGGGCGATCCGTCGGCGCGGTGCGGCAAGCGGCTCGATAATGGCGCCGATGCCGGCTTCGAGTTCTACGCTTGCAATCGCCCCGGGCTGCCGCACGCGGTCGTTTATCGCGATTCGATGGCGATCCCGCTGATTCCGCTCCTGTCGGAGAACTTCAGCCGCGCGGTCTATGTGAGCAGCCGGCAGCTCGACCCGGCGCTGATCCTGCGTGAGAAGCCGGACGTCGTGATCGAGGAGATGGTCGAGCGCTCGTGGTCCGACGGTCGGTAGACGCCCGCTTTGATCGTCCGGCCGCGTCCGGTTCATGTTAAGGGTACATCTGGGGGTACGTCGCGACATTTTGTGCCGCTACGCCTCGGCCGTATGAATCCGCTTGCCGGTTTCACGTTATGCGTTGCGAGCCACTGCCAGGCGATCAAGCCGGGGAAAAAGACGACCGCATCACGCACGCGCCGAGCCGTGGCGAGCGCCAGCGCGGCGGTGGCGTCGAGGCCCAGGGCGGCACCGATAACGATGAACCCTCCCTCCTGCACGCCGAGCGCGCCGGGCACGACGAAAGCCGCGCTGCTGATCGCCTGGATCAGCGCCTCGATCACAATCGCATCGAGGATGCTGCGCTCCTGCCCGAGAAAGTACAGCGCGAGCCAGATCTCGACGGAGCCGAGAATCCAGGCGGCGAGCTGCCATCCGAAACAGGCGACGACGTCGCGACGACGCTCGTACACTGCTCGTATCGCGTGATCGAGGCGCAGCGATCGCGGCAGCGCAAATCCCAGCCGACCCGCGAAGACGCGATCGAGGAAGCGCGTAAGGGCGCCGAGCGCACCTGCCCGCTGGACCAGCATGAATCCGACGCCGAGTGGAATCATGCTGACGACGCCGGCCAGGAGCGGCATCGTGGCGATCGGTGCGTGCGTGACCGCGAACAACAATCCCAAACCGAGGAAAGCGAAGACGACTTGGCTCAACACCGAAAGCGCCATGTCCGCCAACAGGCTGGCCGCCACGATGCTGCGACCGACGACGTGGCGCCTGAGTGCATGATAGGCGATGATCTCGCCCCCGACGCGCGCGACCGGCAGTAAGCCGTTCACCGATTCCCGAATCCAGACCGCCCACGTCATTGCGCCGACGGTTGGACGCTGCGCCGAAGGCAGAAGTCGCTGCCATGCGCGGGCATTGGCGAGCATCGGAACAAAGTGGAAGAGGCCCGCGAGCAGCAACCCGGGACCCGCGGCGATGACGAGATCGACGATTCCTTTTACGTTTTCGCGGGCGAACAGCACGGCCGCAAGCGCGAGCCCCGCGATCGCCAGCACGCGAGCGACAGATTTCATCCCGCTGCGAAGTCCGAATAGCCGCCCGTCCGGGCGCCCGTAGCGCGTACGAGCGACTTGATCGCGGGTACGGTGAGCGCGGCGAGCTCTTCGGCGTAATGGTAGCCACTCGCCGCACCCGCGAAGTTGTCCGTCGTCGCGGGATGGAAGTAGATCTCGGTGATCCCGTCCGGCAGATGTCCCAATGCGCCTGCAACCCGTGTCTCGCTCATCGCGCCGGACCACGCGAGGCCGAACACCTGGTCGGGTGCGGTCAGCCCGTGGCGCTGCAATCGCATCTTGAGGATCGCACTCCATGGGTCTGCGATCCCATTGCGGTGCCGGGCGGCGGGCTCGATGCGCTGCAGCAAATTGCGCGGCTCCCGGGGTACGCGTACCGCGCGCATGCCACAGGGTTTTCCGATGGCGATCATCAGCGCGCCGACCGTCGGATGCAGATGATAGTGGTGATGCGCATTGACGTGGTCCAGGGGCAGGCCGGTGGCTGCATAGGCCGCGAATTGCGCCTGGATTTCCGCCGCAACCTGCTTGCGCACCTTGGAATGGAGAAAAATGTTCGATCCCAGTGCGAACATGTCGGTGCGGAGTCGCCCGTCCCCGTCGACCAGGTCCGGTATCTGCTCCGGCGGGAGCGCAGAATCGCCATCGACGAGAACCAGGTGCAGACCGACGCGCAGCGACGGAAGATGACGGGCGCGCGCGATGGCGTCGTCGACCGCCGCGCCGTTCACCATCAGGCTCGCCGCCGTCAGGATGCCGCGCTCGTGCGCGAGCTCGACCGCCGCGTTGACCTCCGGTGCCAGGCCGAAATCGTCGGCCGTGACGATGAGGGCTTTCAGTGCGCGGTCTCCCGCCGCTCGCGGAGGAAATGAAAGAACTCGATACCCTCGCGCAATCGGCGCTTCATCATTTCCGGGCTGCGTACCATCTCGCCGACGATCGACGCGATCTTGTCGCTGCGGAAATAGAATCGCTTGTAGAACGTTTCCACCGAGTCGAAGATTTCGGTATGACTCAGGTGCGGATAATGGAGGGGGGCGATCTGGATGCCGTGCGCGTCGACGAGCTCGGCATTCGCGCGGTCCAGCCAGCCGTTGTCCAACGCCTGGCGGTAAAGCTGCGTGCCGGGATAGGGCGCCGCGAGCGACACCTGGATCGTGTGCGGATTGATCTCGGTGGCGAAGCGAATGGTCTCTTCGATGGTCTCCTTCGTCTCGCCGGGGAGGCCGAGGATGAAGGTGCCGTGAATGGTGATGCCAAGCTCGTGGCAGTCCTTGGTGAAGCGGCGGGCGAACTCGATTCGCATGCCTTTCTTGATGTTGAACAGGATCTGCTGGTTGCCTGTTTCGTAGCCGACGAGCAGCAGGCGCAGACCGTTGTCGCGCAGTACTTTCAACGTCTCGCGGGGCACGTTCGCCTTGGCGTTGCACGACCAGGTGACGCCGAGCTTGCCGAGCTCCTTCGCGATCGCCTCGGCCCGCGGCAAGTCGTCGGTGAACGTGTCGTCGTCGAAGAAGAACTCCTTCACCTGCGGAAACGCCTTCTGCGCCCAGGCGATCTCGTCGACGACATGGCCGACGCTGCGCGTGCGGTAGCGGTGTCCGCCGACGGTCTGCGGCCACAGACAGAACGTGCACCGCGACTTGCAGCCGCGCCCCGTGTAAAGCGAGAGGTAGGGATGCTTGAGATAGCCGATGAAATAATTCTCGATCCTGAGGTCGCGCTTGTAGACGGGCGTTACGAAGGGCAGCGCGTCCATGTTCTCCAGGATGGCGCGCGGCTCGTTGTGCACGATCCGCCCTTCGGCGTTGCGGAAGGACAGCCCTGCGATCTTGTGCCACTCGCGGCCCTCGGCAACTTCCTTGATCGTGAAGTCGAACTCGTTGCCCGCGACGAAATCGACCGCCTTCGACGCACTCAGGCTTCCGGAGGGATCGACGGCGACCTTGGCGCCGATAAGCCCTGCCTTCAACTCGGGATTGACCGCTTTCATGGCCTCGATCGTCCGCACGTCCGAGGCAAAGGACGGCGCCGACGTGTGCAATACGACGAGGTCGTAGTCGCACGCCGTGGGTGCGACGTCGGTGAGCTTCAGCCGGTGCGGAGGGGCGTCGATGAGCTTGCTGCCCTCGACTAGCGCCGCCGGCTGGGCAAGCCATGTCGGGTACCAGAACGAGCGGATCTCGCGCCGAGCCTGATAGCGCGACCCCGCGCCTCCGTCGAATCCATCGAACGACGGTGCCTGCAGGAAAAGCGTACGCATCATCCTTTCGGCTCTCCGATCGGGATCAAGGTTCCATCCGGGCGCACTTTGTAACGATGCCCGCGCCAACTGACGACATCGACAAAGAAAGCCGCGACGTACACCGCGAATGCCAGCAGATCGCGCGCGGGCCCGAGCCACCAGCGGTTCGAGCTTACATGCAAAGTATGATCAACTTGTGTCTGCAGGACAAGGCGGCAGCCGATGGCTGTGGCGATGACGCTCGCGCCGAGCGCCGCGGACCCGCTTGCCCATGCGGCAAGTATTGCGAACGGCAGCGGATGCGTGATGGCCAAGCCGGCGTAGCCCCGTGGGCTGACGGCGCGGATGGTCCGCGCCCAGCGCAGTTCGTGCCGCCAGAGCTCCGCCGCACTTTGCTCCTGGCATGAATGCGTGACGAAGAACGGCGGGATAGCAACAAGCTTACCACTGGCGCGTACGGCTTCGCCTATCGCGTTGTCGTCGGCGAGCTGGTCGAGAAACGCGTCGAATCCGCCGATCGCCGTCAACGTTTCGCGGCGAAGCGCGATCGTCGAGCCAAAGCATGGTCGCGCGACACCCAGCTTCAGACCCACGAGGACGCTGGGAAGAAAATGGAAGTCGACCGCCATGCTGGCAAGGCGCGCCCACAAGCCATATCGGGCCTCGCCGCGGTAGAGGCACGTGACGAGGCCGATGCCCGGCCGATCCAGTGCCGCGACCGTCCGCGAGAGATATTCGCGTTCAACGGCGACATCGCTGTCTGCGAGCACCACGACGTCATGCCGAATGTGTCCCTGCAATCCGATCAGATTGGCGATCTTCGGATTGGGTCCACGTGAAGCCCCGGTGACCAGAAGTTGGATATCATCGCCGGGCCGCTCAGCCGCCAATCGACCGACGATGGCGATCGCCGGGTCGTCCTCATCGTGCACGCCGAACAACAGTTGCACCGGACCGACATAATCCTGATCGCAAAACGACGCGAGGTTGTCGTACAGTGCCGTTTCGGCGCCGCGCAGGGCCTTGAGGATGGTGATGCTGGGGAATGTCGTGGCGACGGTCGCACGTTCCCGCGCGAACCGGCGAAACGCCGCGACCGCCGCAATGGCATACGCACAGCCGCATGCCGCCATCGCGACGCTTCCGATCGTCACTCCCAGCCGAATGGCGTCAAGCGTCACGCTTCATCACCCTGTCTATCGCCGCGCGATCGAGTGCATTGACCCGTGCCGACGCGTCGCACGAACGGAGCGCTGACCGCCGTGATCCGCAAAGACGTTGTACGCGGGCGGGATTGGGCGTTGCGTTGTCTTGTCACGGCACTTTGCTGCGCGCTGGCAGGTTGCGCCAGCCTGTCCGGCCGTGGACACCACGAGCCGGGCGATCCGCTGGAGCCGTTCAATCGCGTCGTGTTCGACACGAACATTGCATTGGACGACGCCATTATCAGGCCGCTCGCCGAGGCCTACCGAACGATCCTTCCTGAATTCTTGCGCGATCGCATTCGGTCGGTGATCGATAACTTGGCGGAGCCGCGGATATTCGTCAACGACATCCTGCAACGGCGCGCCGATGCAGCGGGCATTACCCTCGCGCGTTTCTTCCTCAACACGATTGTCGGTGCGGGCGGCATGTTCGATTACGCCACGACGCACGGTTTCGCCAGGCAATCGGGGGATTTCGGCCAGACGCTCTACACGTGGGGCATCGACGACGGGCCGTACGTCGTGCTGCTGTTCTTTGGGCCATCGAACGTTCGCGATGCGTTTGGCTTGGGCGTCGATCTGTTCACCACGCCGCCTGCCCTCGTCGTCACGGGTCACGCGGGGACCGTGACCAACTTCGCGGTCGGCACTGTTGACGGCATGGACCTGAGGGCGCGGAACATCGAGACGCTCGATCAAATCAAGGCGAGCGCACTCGACCTTTACTCGAGTCTCAAGAGCATCACGCGGCAGCGCCGCGAGGCGCAGCTACGCGAGGCCCGCGGCGTCACGCAGGAGCCTCAGGAGCTGATCGATCCGGACGCGCCGATCAATGGGCCGCAACGGTAGCATTGTCAGCCGAACCCGCGGGAGAAGAACGCAAGTGATGCCGCGGAAGCAGGCGCCGCGACCGTGTTAGGGTGCACCCGATTCGCGGACAGCGCCGGCGAACGCATCAGCTTTTCTGCTTGCTGCCGCAAACTCTCGATCAGCGCGTTCGGGCCGCCGGATTTCAGAATCGCGCCAAACTCCGAGCGCCGCGTCGCCAGCTCGCTGATCGTGCCCGATAGATAGACGTCGACCACCTTCCAGTTGTCACCCGCGCCGCGCATCAGATAGTTGAGTGCTATAGGCTCCCCCGTCGACTGGATCAGCTTTGTGCGCACAATCCGTCCCGTACTGCGCGCATCGGGAATCGGCTCCACCTCGAACCGCTCACCGGAGTAACCATCGAAGCGATTCGCATAGGTCGCATTCGTCATGCGAGTGAAGCTGTCGATGAGCGCAGCCTGTTGCTCGGAAGGGATCGAATTCCAGTCGGGCCCTACTGCAATTCGAGTCATTGCCGCGAGGTCGAACGTGCCTCGAATCGCCGGTGCCAGTTTGTCGTACCGGCCACGGATACCGAGTTCCTTGGCCTGCTTCATCACCGCCAGAAGCGAATCGTAGAAGGTACGGACACGCGCGACAGCGGGATCGGCGGCGTCGTCCCCCGCATACGCCGGCATGGCGCCACCGAAAATCAAGGCACTGTACGCGAGCAGTACCCAACGCCGTTTCGAGTTGCGCGCCATCCCCCGCCGCTTCCATCAGGTAGTGACCTTGACCATTGTAACGTCCGCCGCCCGCCGACGCGCCCATCCTCGTCAGAGAGCCGGGGTAATCGGGATCCCGACTGACTGCGCGCAGCAGGGTGCAGATGCGCGGGCGCCACGTTGGCGACGATCCTCGACCTTCGTCAGCTTGGCGCCCCATGAATATCCCAGTAATTGTCGAACGCGCTGCAGAGGCGCAGCTTTTCTGCCCTGCGGACGAACGAGGCCAGGAAACTGTTCTTCCCGAGGGCATAGACGTCGTTACGCGACAGCTGAAGCGCTTGTATCGAGGCGACGAGGTTGGCGTTGAGATATCCGCCAAAATAGGCGGGATCATCCGAGTTGACCGTGACGCGCAGCCCAGATGCGAGCAAGGACTTCAGATTGTGCCGCTCGAGGTCCGGAAACACGTGAAGCCGAACGTTTGACAGCGGGCACACCGTGAGCGGTGTCTGCGTTTGCGCGAGGCGGCGGACGACCTCGGGATCCTCCATACAGCGAACTCCGTGGTCAATGCGCTCTGCCTTGAGGAGGTCGAGCGCCTCGGTAATGTACGCGGGGGGCCCTTCTTCGCCCGCATGCGCAACGACGTGCCAGCGGAGCTCACGGCAACGTGCGAATACGCGCTGGAACTTTGCTGGCGGGTGGCCGCGTTCCGACGAGTCGAGCCCGACCCCGATAATTTTGTCGCGAAAGGGTAACGCCTGCTCGAGCGTCGCGAACGCCTCGTCTTCGCTCAAATGGCGCAAGAAGCACATGATGAGCGCAGCGCTCATGCCGAGCTTGCCCGTCGCGTCGCGCAGAGCGCGATCGATGCCGCTCACAACCGTTTCGAAGGACACGCCACGGGAGGTGTGTGTCTGAGGATCAAAGAAGATTTCCGAGTGAACGACGTGGTCGGCATGCGCCCGCTGCAGATACGCCCAGGTCATGTCGTAGAAATCCTGCTCCCGAAGCAAGACGCTGGCACCTGCGTAGTAGATGTCGAGAAACGACTGCAAATCAGTAAAGTCGTATGCCAAGCGCAGCTCGTCGACGGAACGATAGCGCAGCGCGACGCCGTTACGTTGCGCCAACGCAAAGATGAGCTCGGGCTCGAGCGAACCTTCGATATGGATATGCAGCTCGGCCTTCGGCATATCGCAAGCAAGATCAGTGATGCTATTTGCCGTGTCGGTGCGCAACCGCGCTCTCCCGATGTCGCGGCGCGTTCCCGTCGGCCGAGTCCGGTTGAACGTCGGTTCCGATTCGGGTACGCTCCGGGCACATCCTTGTCAGTTTAGTCCAGGGACATGGGTTTGCTCACATGGTGGCATCGAGCGAGCGGTGCCCCATGTAATAGCTGACCGAACCGCCTCCAAGAATCAGCGTTGCGCTAAATCGTCGGCGCGGCGTCCACGTTGCTCCCGTCGATCGTGTCCGGTGTGCTTGCCGTGCATTCCTCGATCCGAAGCGCGACGCTGACGTGTTCGCCGATCCGAGTAATGGCGATAGGCGCAGGTACAGCGATGAGGGACCGTACATTTCGGCAGCGGGATTCGGGGCGCTTCTGCGGCGAGAAAGCGCTTGCCTGAAAAGGCTGTGGCTGCGGCGCATGCGTTCCCGCCGCCGACAATGCTGACGGCGTGCCACGGCTCTCGCGAAGCACTCTGCCCCATCGTGATCCAAAGATGCTCCCTTCGCCGGCCCAAGCGCTGTCGGCCATTCGCCGTTTTGGTCGTAGGATTTCACGGGCAGACATGCGGTAATTCTTTTGCGGCGCCTGTTGAAACGCGACAGGGCGCCCTCATGGTGTGGCCATGGGTCGCTCCCTGGTTGTCGCCTTGTTCGCGCTCTTGCATGCTTATGTCGGGTGGCGCCTCCTGCCCGACCTGCGGTCGTGGCCTCTCGCGTGGGGACTCCTGGCAACGCTGCTCGTGCTCTCGTTCGTGATGATGCCCATGAGCTTGATCGTGGGGCGGCGGCGCGCGACGCCGTTCGCCGATGCCTTCACGTGGGTCGGGACGCTGTTGATGGGGCTCTTCTCATCGTTACTGGTGCTCACGCTCCTGCGTGACGTCGGCCTGGCGCTGCTCGCGATCGCGTACAAATGGCAGCCCGGACTCCACCCGGGGAACGACGTGGCCATAGCATCCGCGATGCTAGTGCCGATCGCCGCCATCGCGATCACCGCCCTGGGCCTTCTGAACGCACGCCGGACCGCGGCAGTCGTCCGCGTCGATGTGCCGATTGCCGGGCTGCCGGGCGACTTGCACGGTTTCACGATCGCCCAGATCACCGACGTCCACATCGGTCCCACGATCAAGCGACCCTATGTGCAGGCGATCGTCGAGGCGGTGAATCGTCTCAACGCCGACATGGTGGCGGTCACCGGCGATCTCGTCGACGGTTCGGTGGCCGAGCTTGCCGATCACGTGGCACCGATCGCGCAACTGTCCTCGCGTCACGGCACGTTTTTCGTCACCGGAAATCATGAGTACTATTCGGACGCCCATGCCTGGATCGACGAGCTTCGACGCCTCGACGTGCGAGTGCTCTTGAACGAACACGTCGTCCTGCAGCATCGGCAGGGGGTATTGATCGTCGCCGGGGTGACCGATCACAGTGGCCACCATTTCGATCCTTCGCACCGCAGCGATCCGCACGCCGCCCTCGCCGGCGCGCCGACCAACGTCGCATTCAAGCTGTTACTGGCGCACCAGCCGCGAAGCGCGTCGGCGGCGGCCGACGCGGGATTCCAATTGCAGTTGTCCGGCCACACTCATGGTGGCCAGTTCCTGCCGTGGAATTTCCTGGTTCGCCTGCAGCAGCCCTTCACGGCGGGCCTTCATCGCCTGCGTGAGCTGTGGGTGTACACCAGCCGAGGCACCGGGTACTGGGGTCCGCCCAAGCGCTTTGGCGTGCCGTCGGAGATTACGTACCTGCGGCTGGTTCGGCAGGCGGCGTAGCGTTTCAGATTCCCCAGCGCAACGCGGCCGTTTGCACGGGTGCATCCCAAAGCGCCCGCAATTCGGCATCGAGCAGCGAGACTGTAATCGAGCACCCCGCCATTTCCAGCGACGTGACATAGTTGCCAGTGAGAAAGCGGGAGACGTTGAGGCCCTTCTTCCGCAGCACGCGCAGCGCCGAGTTGACCATCAGGTAAAGCTCCATCGCCGGCGTGCCGCCGAAGCCGTTGACGAGAAGCAGCGCCTCGGTTCCGTGGGCCGAGTCGAGGTCGTCGAGAATCGCGCCGGCCATCTCGTCCGCGATCGCGTCGGCGGTGGCGAGTCGGACGCGACGCCGCCCAGGCTCGCCGTGGATGCCCACGCCCATTTCCATCTCGTCATCGCTCAAGGTGAACGTCGGCTTGCCGGCCGCGGGCACTGTGCACGACGTCAGCGCCACACCCATTGATCGAGTTCGTCGGTTGATCCGATCGCCGAGGTCCTTCAGCTGGGACATCGTGGCGCCTCGCTCCGCGGCGGCGCCCACCATTTTTTCCACGATCATCGTGCCCGCGACGCCGCGCCGCCCGGTCGACCACGTCGAGGCTTCGACCGCCACGTCGTCATCGGTAATGATGGTCGTCACATTTCCGCCCGCGAGATCGGCGGCCATCTGGAAGTTCATCACGTCGCCTTCGTAGTTCTTGACGATAAAAACGCAGCCGCCGCCCGTGTCGACTGCTGCGACGGCCGCGACCATCTGGTCGGGGGTCGGCGACGTGAACACCTGGCCGGGACAGGCGGCGTCGAGCATGCCGTGGCCGACGAAACCGGCATGCAACGGCTCATGCCCCGAACCACCGCCGGAAATCAGTGCCACTTTGCCCACCTTCGGCGCGCGCCGGCGCACGAACTTGTGCTCGGCGCCGAGTGTCACGATGTCCGCGTGGGCGGCCGCGAAGCCGTTCAAGCTTTCCGTGAGTAGATTGTCGGTGGCGTTGATGAGCTTTTTCATGTCCTTGTCCTCGAATTTCTATTCTTCTTCCGTGAAACGCGTCAGACGGCGGGCGAAATCGGCGACGGCCTCGTCGAGAAGGCGGTTGCGCCGTGCACTGCCCAGATCGGGCAGCGTCAGCGTGAGCTTGCGCGTGCCCGTGGTTTGCTTGACCAGGTCATGGCGGCGCGGGTGAGCTTCCGCGTACGCGGCGAGAAAATCGCGCCGGTCGGCCGCGGTGAAGTGACAGATCTCGAAGATCGTTTCGAGATGCCGCACCGGGATCGGCACCGCATAGACCGGGTTGGCGATCTGCGAAATAAACGAACGGTTCTTGCCGAGCGCGATGGCGAGGCGGTGCCGCGTGCCGGAGGGCCGCGTGTCGATGATCCGCTTCAACACGGTCTTGTACGCCGTGACGGCATCGACGCGCGGACGTTCGGGCACTACGCGGGCCATCGTTCGATGTCGGACAGCGTGGTGAGATCGATCGCGCCGAGCGCAAGTTTTGCACGGCCGACCATCGCCGGCGCCATGGACAGGGAACGCAATCCGGTGGCGAGCAGCAAGGGAATGGCACACGGATCGCCGCCCGCATCGCCGCACAGGCTCACGTCGATTCGCTGTGCCTGCGCTACGTCCACGACGTATCGCAACAAGCGCAGCATGGCGGGCTGGACGGCGTCGGCCAGATCGGCTACGGCGCCGATGTCGCGGCCGGCGGCCGCTACGTATTGCGTCAGGTCGTTCGAGCCGATCGAAAAAAAATCAGCGTCGAACTGATCGGCGGCAATTGCGGCCGCTGGAACTTCCACCATGATGCCGAGGCGGGGGCGTCGCGCCGGGATTTTCGCCGCGAGCAGTGCCGCGACTTCCGCGTCGAGCATGGCGCGCGCTGCGGCGAGCTCGCGCGGCAACGTCACCATCGGCAGCATGATCTTCACGTCGCCGTGAACGGCGGCGCGGGCGAGGGCGCGCAACTGAGCGCGAAACACCTCGGGCCGCGCGAAGGAAAGGCGCAGCCCGCGTACGCCCAGAAACGGATTGCTCTCGGCCGCGAGCGTAAGGTTCCGAATCGGCTTGTCGCCGCCAGCATCGAGCGTGCGGATCGTCACCGGTCGATCCTGCGCCCATTGGGCGATGCGACGGTAGACCGCGTATTGATGCTCCTCGTCGGGGAGCTCGTGCCGGTCGTGGAACAGAAGCTCGGTGCGAACGAGTCCGATGCCGTCGCAGATCGCGGGATCGAGACCGTCGAGTTCCGCCGGGTCGGCGATGTTCAGCAGGATGCGGATCGGCGTTCCGTCCAGCGTGACGGCAGATCGCAGCGCGGCGGCATCCGCAAGAACGCGGGCCGCCGACGCGGATCGCGCGTCGCGCTCGAATTGCGCGCGAGCCGCCGGACCGGGATTGACGATCAGCGTGCCGCGATGCGCATCCACCAGTGCGTGGCCGGCGAGCTCGGCGAGGTCGACGCCGAGCCCGACGACCGCCGGCACGCCGCGCGATCGCGCCAACATCGCGACGTGGCTGGTCGCACTGCCCGCGGTCAATACCAGCGCGCCGCCGGGCGACCAATCGATGGCAAGAAAACGCGACGGCGCGAGATCGACGGCGGCCACGATGACGCCCGGTGGAACGTCGGCCACTGGATCCGATCCGGTGAGGGTCGCAAGCACGCGGTCGCGAATATCGCGCACATCGGCGGCGCGTGCGCGAAAGTACTCGTCCTCCGATGCCTCGTAACCTGCCACTTCTGCTTCCATCGCGTCCCGCCATGCGTCGTGCGCAGCGCGGCCTTCCACGATGGCCGCGAACGCCGGCTCGGCCAGCACGTCGTCGTCGAGCATCGCGACCTGGAAGCCCAGTATCTCGGCCGTCTCACCGGGTGACTCCTCAACGAGCCGGCGCAAGTCGCTGCGCGCCTTCGCCAGCGCCGAGTGCAGCGCCTGTGTCTCGATATCGATGCTGCCGGACGCGACTCGTGTGCCGGCGTCGGAGGCGAAAGAGACGAGCCGGCCCAATGCGATGCCGGGCGACGCGGCGCGGCCGGCAAAGTGTTTTTCCATCATCCGTGGGTCCGTTGCGAGGACACCTCACCGTCGATGGCGAAGCCGCCTTCGACCAGCGCGAGGATCGCCGCGAGCGCGACAGCGGCATCGGGACCGTTCGCGCGAAAATGCAACGTTTCACCTTTTGCCGCTTTGAACCGCATCACTTTCACCGGGCTCTTGGCATCCACCCACGGGCCCGCGGTGTCGCGCGCGAACTCGATCCTCGCGCCGAAGCGTTTGGCGAGCTGCGTCAGCTTGACGGAAGGCCGGGCATGCAGGCCCACGTCGTTGGTGAGCAACGCCGAAGCAGTGAGTGAAGTCTCGGACATGTCAACGTGCGGGTAGGTCGATCAGACGGTTCCGGTAGGCGACAATTCCTCGGCCGTTCGGCGCACTGCGTCGAGCGCCGCGCCTCCGGAGGCTTCCGTGGCCGCCATCACCGCGCCCTCGACGACCGGCGCTTCGCAGACGAGCACCTTGTCGCGTCGCGCGGGCTCGAGCAGGTCGATAGCCATTTCACTGTTGGTCTCCGCGCCGCCCAGATCGACGAGTATCACGACGCCCGCCTCCGACCAGGCGCGTTCGATCGCGCTGACGATCGCGGCCACGTCGGTCCCCAGACCGCCTTCCGGGTTGCCGCCGGTCCATGCGAGCGGCACGCTGTCGCCGACCATTTGCCGCACCATGTCGGCGGCGCCTTCGGCGACCTTCGGCGAATGCGACACGATCACGATTCCCACGTTGGCCACGTTCATTCCTCCATTGCCGTGCAGATAGCGCCGATCATCAGCGATGACGACCGCGCACCCGGATCCATGTGCCCGATCGAACGCTCGCCCAGGAATGACGCGCGGCCCTTGGTGGCCTTCATCGGCACCGTCGCGGCGGCCGCGGCCGCCGCGCGTTGCCGGACGCGGTCCCGCAGACCCGGCCCGTCCGTTGCGAGCTCCTCGTGTGCGGGAGAGAGCACGTCGAGCATCGTTTTCTGACCGACGTCGGAGCGCCCGATCTTTTTCACGGCGGCGATCGCCGCGCCCATCGCGCGTACGACGTCGTCGTGGCTCGGCGCCGCGGGGAGCTCCTTGCCCAGCGTCGTAAAGAGCGTTCCATATAGGGGCCCCGAGGCGCCGCCGACTTTCATCACAAGCGTCATGCCGAGGGCCTTCAGCGCCTCGGGCAACGGCTTCGTCGCGAGATCGTCCAGCTGGTTCTGAACTGCTGATGCGCCGCGTTTCATGTTGAGTCCATGATCACCATCACCGATCGCCTGGTCGAGCGTGGTGAGCTCGTCGGCGTGCGCAATCACCGTGCCCGTCACCGCTTCGATCAGCTTCCTTTGCAAGGCCGCGTTCATGTCGGAATTCTCAGCGGAGACGCAATCGCTCGCCGCTGGCGGCGAAGAACAACGGCGCGGCGAGATCGATGTCCACCGCATCGCCGACGGCGAGGCCCGCGTTGCGATCGCAGAGCGTGACCACCAACGTCTCGGCGATCATCACGTGCAGGTGATTCTGATCGCCCAGATGCTCGATCCACTTGACCCGGCCGGTGGCGCTGCCGTTCACGCTCTTGCGAATGCGCAAGTGTTCCGTCCGCACGCCGATCGTGGTCGTTTCAGGCGGCGCGACTACCTGAGGGCAGACGCTACGCGGGATGAGATTGATCGCGGGGCTGCCGAGCCGCGCGGCCACATACGCATTGACCGGGTCCGCGT
>CATPAO010000231.1 GCA_955652025.1 Casimicrobiaceae bacterium | reverse complement strand
GCAACGCCCAGCAACGCCGCCAGGAAAATGAAGGCCGGCAGCGACAGATGACGAGGTCGCTCGACGAGCTTGATCGTGTAAAGCGCCCAGACGCACATGCCGGCGATCAGCAGCAGGTCGGACGGGTTGAAGCGCAACGCGAGCAACGCCGAGGGATCGCCGTGCGCGAGGATAAACGCGACGCCCGCGAGCGACACCGCGAGACCCGCGGCCTCGAGCCGTCGCGGACGACGGCCGCGCCAAGCGGCGAGCATCGCGACGATCACGACCGGGATGGCGGAATTGAGGAGTCCAAGCAACGTCGCCGTCGTGCCGACCAGGCCGAAGTAGACGAGGCAGGTTTGCGGCGCGAATCCGGTCAGCGCGAGGGTTGCGTAGTCCCGGAAATGCGTGCGAAGCGCAACGCGCATCGCCGCACGCTCGGGCCACGCGAACGGCAACAGACCCAGCAGCACGACCGTCCAGCGCAGGAAGGCGAGGGTCACCGGCGGCAAGGCGTCGAGGAGACCGCGCGCGACGACGGCGCTGCTGCCCCAGAGGAGGGCGGTCAGGACGAGGGCGGCGTATGCGGCGCCGCGCGGAGAGCGGATCATGGCGGAACCTCACACGCTACCAATCCGCTCCGATACCGTCCAATACAATAAAATGGCAGCTGCGATACCCAATGGGTATGGTGCGCCATGGATCTGCGGCACCTGCGCTACTTCGTCGCCGTCGCCGAGACGCTGAACTTCGGGCGTGCCGCGACGCGACTCGCGATCTCGCAACCGCCGCTGTCGCGTCAGATCCAGGCGTTCGAGACCGAGCTCGGCACGCGGCTGTTCGTCCGGACGACGCGCGGCGTGCGGCTGTCGGCGTCGGGTGCGGCGCTCCTGCCCGAGGCGCGACGCTTGTTGCGGCAGGTCGAGACGCTGACCCTCGGTGCGCGGCACCTCGCCCGCGGCGAGATCGGCTCGGTCCGGCTCGGCTTCATCAGCACGGCGTCGTACAACGTGTTGCCGCGCGTGCTGCCGGAGTTCCGCCGCCGCCGTCCGGGCGTCCGGTTGTTGCTGCAGGAAGCGACCTCCGATGCGCAAGGCGCGTTGTTGCGGGACAACGAGCTCGATGTCGGCCTGGTGGTGCCGCCGCTTTTCGAGCCGGGATGCCGCTATGCGCCGTTGCTCCGCGAACCGCTCGTCGCGGCGTTGCCGGCGCGGCGGCGCTGGCCGCGGCGCGTGCCGCTCGCCGCGCTCGCGGGGGAGCCGTTCATCCTTTTCCCGCGCAAGGCCGGCATCGGGCTGTACGATCTCATCGTTGGCTTCTGCCGCGATGCCGGATTCACGCCGCGCATCGAACAGGAGGCGGTGCAGATGCCGACGATCGTGAGCCTCGTTGCGGCCGGCATCGGCGTCGCGCTGGTGCCGGCGTCGCTTCGCCACATGCGCCGCACGGGTGTGGTATATCGCGCATTGGCCGAAGCGAGTCCGCCGATGGAGATCGGGCTGGCATGGCGCGAAGGTGAGGAGGATCCGGCAGTCGTGGCCTTCATCGACCACGCCAGGTCCGCGTTCAAATTCTCCGATAGATCATAAAATTCTGCCGACATCGATGCTCGTCCATCCGCAATTCAACCCGGTCGCGTTCAGCTTCGGTCCGTTCGACGTGGCGGGGATGCAGATCGGCCCCTTCGCGATCCGCTGGTACGGATTGATGTATCTGTTGGCGTTCATTCTCGTCGTCGTGCTGGGCCGCAAGCGGGCGCGCCAGAATCTCTTGACCGGCTGGCACTCGCGTGACATCGACGACATGCTGTTCTACGGTGTGTTCGGCGTGATCCTGGGCGGCCGCCTCGGGTACGTCCTGTTCTACAAGCCGCTTTACTACTTGATTCACCCGCTCGAGATTTTTCAGGTCTGGCAGGGCGGGATGAGCTTTCACGGCGGCTTTCTCGGTGTTCTGATCGCGCTCTGGTTCTACGCGCGCAAGCGAGGGCGACGCTGGCTCGATGTCACCGATTTCGTCGCGCCGCTGGTGCCGCTCGGGCTCGCTGCGGGACGAATGGGCAATTTCATCAACGGCGAGTTGGTCGGCCGCGTCACCGATGGGCCGTGGGCGATGGTCTTCCCGCAGGTCGACAGCCTGCCGCGCCATCCGTCGCAGCTCTACGAGCTCGGGCTCGAAGGCCTTTTGCTGTTCGTGATTCTATGGACGTTCGCGAACCGCCATCGCCCGATGGGCGCCGTGTCCGGACTCTTCCTGCTCGGCTATGGCACGCTACGCTTCATCGGCGAATTCGCGCGCGAGCCGGACAATTTCCTGGGTTATCTGGCCGGCGGCTTTACGATGGGCCAGTGGCTGTCGATGCCGATGGTCGTCATCGGCTTCGTGATGATGGTGCGGGCATATCGGCGCGCAGGCAAAGCGGAGCCCACGCTTCTCGATCGGATGAAATAGCGCGCGTCGCTAGCGCGTTCAGTGCGGACTAATCCATCCGCCGGAAATCGGCGTCGATTGCGTTGCCGCGATGGAACGCCGCGCGGCCCACCGCAACCGGCTGCGGCCCGAAGCGCCCCTGATTGATCGGCAGAAGCAAAAGCAACAACGCGATCACGTCGGAAAGAATACCCGGAACGATCAATAGAATGGCGGCCAGTACTTTGCGGCCGCTGTCGACCAACCCGCGCAACAGGGACCGGTCGCCATGCAGCGCTGCGACGGTGTTGCTGCGAAAAGCCAGCCGCTCGTTGCGCAACAGCCACAAGCCGCCGACCATCGACGCGGTCAGCCATACCCAGAGCGGCACGCCGGTCCAGCGCGCAAAGCGCGCGGTCACATAAATATCGAACATTGGGAATGCCAGTACAATTCCGAGCATAACGAAGCGCATGGAGGGCTCCTTGGCGGACGCGGCGATCGTCGTCCTGACGAACCTGCCCGACCGCGAAAGCGCGAAAGCGTTGGCTCGGGCGCTCGTGGAAGGGCGGCTCGCCGCGTGCGTGAATATCGGCGCGGCCGTCGAGTCAATTTATCACTGGCAGGGGCAAATCGAAACGGAAATCGAGGTGCCCGTGGCAATCAAGACCCGGCAAGTGTTGTATTCGAAGGTGGAGGCCGCGATACGCAAAATCCACCCCTACGAACTTCCCGAAATCGTCGCTGTCCCGATTACCGATGCGTTTGCCGCCTATCTCGACTGGATCGACACCGAAACGCGCAACTAGCACGCCGGTCGGGTTGCTTGCCGCATTGCTGTGGGCGGGGGCGACCCTCGCCCCCGCTGCGGGGGGAGGACTCCCCGGAGTCGAGGCCAAGCTGTTGCCGCCCGAGCAGGCCTTCCGGTTCTCCGCGCGCGCGCTCGACGCGAAGACGTTGGAGGCGCGGTTCGACGTCGCCGACGGCTATTATCTGTATCGCGAAAAGCTGCGATTCGCCGTCGATGGCGGCGGGCCCGTGCTCGGCGT
>CATPAO010000230.1 GCA_955652025.1 Casimicrobiaceae bacterium | reverse complement strand
TTCCTATCCCTGGGGTATCTATCTCAACGCCGAAGGCAGGCGCTTCGTGGACGAGGGCGCCGATTTCCGCAACTACACCTACGCGAAGTACGGCCGCGTGATTCTCGCGCAGACGGGGCAGTTCGCCTGGCAGATCTTCGACGGCAAGGTTAAGGCGCAGCTGCGGGACGAATACAGGATCAGGCAGGTGACCAAGCGCGTCGCGAACACGCTGGAGGAGCTGGTGAAGCAGCTCGACGACGTCGATGCGGATGCGGCCTTGAGGGAGATCCAGGCCTACAACGCCGCAGTCCAAACTGAGATCCCGTTTAACCCGAACGTCAAGGACGGGCGGGGCACCAGAGGCCTGGCGATCCCGAAGTCGAATTGGGCGAACGTGCTGGACACGCCGCCCTTCGAGGCGTACGCGGTGACCTGCGGCATCACCTTCAGCTTCGGCGGCCTGCGGATCGACACCGATGCGCAGGTGACCTCCACTGACGGCGATCCGATCCCGGGCCTGTACGCTGCCGGCGAGTTGGTAGGCGGGATCTTCTACTTCAACTATCCCGGCGGCAGCGGGCTCACGAACGGGGCGGTGTTCGGGCGCATCGCCGGCACGAGCGCGGCCGAAGCTGCCGCGGCCTGAGAAGAGGGTCGCAAGCGGGCCCTGCGCCATGACCCGGGCAACCCGCGCCGAAGCGGGGTCCGTGACTGCCGGAACGAAATGCTTCGGCCCTTCAGGCTCGAACTCATGAACGCGACAGTGCTGCAACCGACGCAGGCGAAGCTCGGCTTCGCGGCGACGGTCGGATCGACGACGTACGGCGTCGTTTCCGCAATCAAGCTGTGCCGCAGCGCCTTTGTGAAGGGCATGGAAGCGCTCGCCATCGAGGGTCTGCTGACCGCGCGGCGCTACGTTGTCGAGCGTGAAGCGCTTGCGTCGCTCGCGGAGACGTTTCAAGGAGTCGACTGGGAGCGTCAAGCAACCTGGTTTTGGCGCCGCGTCGTGCAGCACGGACGCCGTCGCGCCGAGGAAATGCGCGAGGCGGCCGTGACGGTTACCGATGCCAGACTTGCGCCTCGTATGGCCACGGCGAGCGCCGATGTGCAACAGTGGATTGCGGTGCTTCGCGCTGAAGGTGTGTTCGCGAGCGCTGGCGCCGATGCAACTTGGCGCGATCTCGCCGATCGTCTCGATCGCGAAATGGACGGTCGGAAGTCCGTCATTGATGAAAGTTCAGCGCGACGTCACGATTGCTGACGTCGATTGGGATAAGGCTGCGCCTGCGCGCCGGACGGGACGATCAGTGCCGTACCGAAAGCAGCACGCCAAGCGCGTCTCTGACCCGCATCACATAATTTTCGAACACAAGTTCCTCCGAAGAACTGACGCCACGTGGTCAGCGCGTCAACGCAAAGCCGAACAGCTCGCGCGGGGTGTCCCACAGAAGCTTGCGTCGGTCCGACGCGTCGGGAAACAGCTTGAGCACTTGGTGAAGCAGCACGCCGTAGTCGACGCGCGTCGGTGCGCGCAGGTGGGGCCAATCTGACGCCCACATGCAACGGTCGAGTGTGAAAGTCTCGACCAACGCCTTCACGAATGGCCAGCTATCCTCGTACAGTGCCGGCTGGCGCGAAAACTTCGAGAAACCCGAGAGCTTTACGAAGGCGCGCCGCGTTGCGCCGAGCTCGAGCAGCGCCCGGAAGCCCGGTTCGTGGAGTCCCGCATTCACGTTGGGACGGCCGCAATGGTCGACGAGGATGCGCACGCCGGGATTCGTGAGGAGGGGCATCATGGCGACGAGCTGGTCAGGCTCTGCCCCGATGTCCACGAACATGTCGAGCGCCTCGAGCTTCTTCAGGAGCGGCTCGGCGTCGTGGTAATAGTCGACCCCGTAGTACGTGACGTTCCATGCGACGCCGACGACCCCAGCCCGCTTGAGCCTCTCCAAGTCGTCGAACGTCGCGTCGTTGCGCACCACTGCGACACCCTTGTAGCGCCCCTGACCGCGCGCAATCGTGTCTAGCATGCAAGAATTGTCGAGGCCATAGCCCGAATTGGGCCCGACCAGCAGCACGTAGCGCGTGCCGTACGCGTCCATCAGCTGTCCCAACTGCGCGGGCGTGCCGAGCTCCTGGCCGGCTGGCGCGTAGTGCGTATTCGTCTGGTAGGGGAAGCGCGCGGGATCGAGGACGTGCAGGTGGCAATCGATCTTCGGCTCCTCGAAGATGCGGACGTCCACGACGAATACTCTCTAGAAAGTCGCAGCGATCGCTTGGCGCAGCGCGGGCGTGATCTCGGGCATCACGCCAAACCACGCATTGAACGCGGGCCGCGCCTGATTGAGCAGCAAGCCGAGGCCATTGACCGTGATGTTTCCGTGCATGCGCGCCGCGGCGAGCAGCGGCGTCTCGGGCGGGATGTAGATGAGGTCGCCGACCAGCGCGCTCTGGGGCAGTCGATCGAGCGATATCTCGAGCGGCAGCTTGCCCGCCATGCCGAGGCTCGTCGCATTGGCGAGGAGCGCGACGCCGTCGAGCGCGTCCTCGCGCTGCTCCCAAGGCACCACCTTCACGACCGGGCCGACCGCGTTGGCGATTTCCTTCGCCTTGTCGAGCGTGCGATTGGCGATGCGGATCTGTTTCGCGCCTTGCGCAGCGAGGCTCGCCACGACGGCGCGCGCCGCGCCCCCTGCGCCTAACACCAGGATGGGGCCGCTGTCGGGACTCCATTTGGGATCGACGTCGCGCAGGCTCTGGATGAAGCCATTGCCATCGTTGTTGAAGCCGGTGAGCGTCCCGTCCTTCTCGACGACGACCGTGTTCACCGCGCCGATTTTGCGGGCGAGGTCGTCGACGCGGTCGAGCAGCGGGAAGATCGCCTGCTTGTGCGGCGTGGTGACGTTGCAGCCACGCAGGCCTAGCGAAGCCATGCCGCGTACCGCGGATTCGAGCTTCTCGGGTGGGACGGGAAAGAGCACGTAGCGCCCCGGAATGCCGTAGTGGGCGAGCCAATGATTGTGGATGACGGGCGAGCGCGAGTGCGCGACCGGCCAGCCGAGAAGGCCCGCGATACCGAAGGTTTTGTGATCGACCATCGCTCGGGTCGACTTTACTTTGCCGATGCTGGCGGAAGCACGGCGATCACTTGCTGCTTGCCGTTAACCACCTTGGTCATGAAGCTCTCGCGGTCGAGGTCGCCATTCTCGTCGTAGCTCACGTCCATCAGCACACCCGGATACTCCTTGGCCGACAGTTTGATGCCGTGCATGGTCTTCGCGAAGAGCTTCGGGTCGAACTTGCCGATCTTTTCGGTGACCGCCTTCACAATGTACATCGCGCTGTAGCCCTTGAGACCGTTGTGGTCCGGCTTGTACTTGTATTCCTGCTGGAACCTGTCCGCGAGCGCCTTGACGGTAGGCATCGGCGCGTCCGCGGTAAGCCCGACGTGCGCGATCGCGCCGTTCGCCGCATCCCCGGCGAGCTCGATCACCTTCTGGCTGGTCAGCACGGTCTCGCCCACGACCGGCTTGTCGTAACTTTGCTTGCGCAGTTCGCGCAGCAGGCGCGCCGATTCCTCCTCGTTGCTGTACGCGAAAAGCACGTCGGCGTTGGCCTGCTTCGCCTTCAGCACCGCGCCGGAGAAATCGAGCTGGCCCGGATCGGTGGAGATATCGGCAACCACCTTGATCCCGAGCGGCTCGATCGCCTTGATGAATACGTCGCGGCCGCCCTTGCCGAAGTCGTTGTTGACCCAGATAATCACCACCGTCTTGGCGTTGAGCGCGTCCTTGAGATAGCGCGCGACTTTGGGCATTGACGTGGCCTGCGTGAACGCGGTGCGGAAGATGTACGGGTTGCCTTGCTGTGTGATGGCCGCCGCTTCTCCGCCGGTGAAATTGGGGATTTCGGCGCGCCGCGTCTCGGCCATGCTGACGATGATTGAGCCCGAGAACACCGGTCCCATCACGACGTAGGCGCCGTCGTCGACGGCCTTCTGCGCCAGCGCCTTGGCCACCCCCGGGTTCGTTTGCGTATCGTTCGCCGTGTATTCGATCTGGCGGCCGAGGATGCCGCCCGCAGCATTGATCTCCTTGATCGCGAGCTTCACGCCATCGTTATAGTTTGTGCCCGAAGTGGTGCCGGTACCCGACAGCTCTACCAGTCCGACGATTTTGACCGCTTGGCTCTGTGCGAACACCGGATGCGCAAGTGCCAGGCTCAGCAGGAAGGCGGAAATTCGGGCGATGGTGCGCATAGGACTCCTTAGCCTCGCGTATCCAGATAATTTATCGCTGCAACCGTCAGCAGAAAGCGGAATTCTCGCCCGAATCAATCGCGCCCGGTACACGAAATGCAGTCTAGACCTATCGAAAATGTTTATCGGCGGGCAGTATTGAAGTGCGATTCGATAGACTACTCGCGTCCCGATTTCTGTCAGGCCCGTGACACAAATGCAACCCGAGCTGCGCCACCTGCGAGCGTTCCTCGCGGTTGCCGATCAGGGCAGCGCGAATCGGGCGGCGCTTTGTTTCGCGCCCAGTCGGCGGTCTCCACATGCCGTCGGCGGCCGAAAGCCTCGGCATCACGCAGCCAGCCGTGAGCATCGCAGTGCTCCAGCTCGAGGACAGCATCGGTGTCGCGCTGTTCGAGCGAACGGCACAAGGCATGATGCCGACACTGGCGGGCGCTGCGCTTGCCTTGCGCCTAAAGCGTGCCTTGGCCGAGATCCGCCACGCCGTGGCCGACATCGCATCGCTGCGCGGCATCACGCAAGGTACGGTCACGGTCGGCGCGCTGCCGCTCGGGCGCACGCGTCTGCTCCCCGAATCCATTGCCGGCGTCGTGGCCAAATATCCTGGCTTGCGCGTCCCGACCATGGAGGGTTCGTTCGAAGCGCTCGCCGCCAGCTTGCGCGCGGGCGACCTCGATTTCATTCTGGGCGCGTTGCGGCCGGCAGAGTACGCGAGCGATCTCGAGGGCGAACCGCTGGCGGACGATGAACTGGCGATCGTCTCCAGACGAGGTCATCCCTGGGCGAATAGAAAACGGATTCATCCTCGAGACCTGCCGCGCGCCCGCTGGGTCCCCGTGTCAATACCCCACCGCATGCTGTTCGAGCGAGCGCTGACCAAACGCGGCCTTCCACCGCCCGACGTGGTGGTCGAAACGAGTGATTTTGCCGTGCTTCGTGG